>CANRKE010000009.1 GCA_947631135.1 uncultured Bacilli bacterium
AAAGAATCAAACAGGAAACCAGGATTTCTGTTGAGGAAGATTACAAAGATAAATTAGAATCAGCTAGGAATGAAGGCAAAATTGAAACAGCAAAAGAGATGCTTAAAGATAAAATGCCAATAGAGAAGATAATACAATTTACGGGCTTAAGTAAATCAAAGATTAAGCAATTAGAAAGGCAAATTGCTGCTAAATAATAAAATTATAATATATAACTTAATAACAATATATAATTTTAAATTAAAAAAATTAACTTACCTTTCGTAAGTTTTACTTTCAAATAGTTTTCTAAATACAATAGCATAATTAATCAAATTAATTAAGACATTATTTGATAAAGAATTAAAAGAAATATGATAAAATATTTTTGTAGCATTTACAAACAGCTAGCTTATTAAAAATTGCTTTTACTTTGAGAATTCAGAATTCTAAAAAAAATAATATATTTTTATTGACAAATCAATATAATAATAGTAGAATATTAGATGTAAATTTAAAAGGAAAGCGATGTATCCACATCCACCTGATTTTCAAGCTATAGAAAATGGGTAAAAAGCTAAATTATGAAAAATATTGGCTATATTTATTTCAGGATTATGTGGATACCTTCGTGTATTCACTTTTTTATTGGAGGTGTTTTATATAGCAAACAATTCTAAAGATGCGATAATCAATCGCAATATCAAAGCTAAAGAGGTAATGGTAATTGGACCAAATGGTGAACAAATGGGTGTTAAAAAAACAGAAGATGCAATAACACTTGCGGAATATGCTGGACTAGATCTAGTTTTAATGAGTGCAAACTCAAATCCACAAGTATGTAAGATTATGGATTACAACAAATACAAATATGAAAAAGCAAAGAAAGTTAAAGAAGCACAAAAGAAACAAAGAGAAAATAATCTTGAACTTAAAGAATTTAGATTATCACCAGTTATTGATATTCATGATTTCAACACTAAAATTAAAAACGTTAGCAAATACTTAAGTAAAGGTCATAAAATTAAAGTTACAATAAGATTTAAAGGTAGACAAATGGCTCATACTGAATTAGGTAAAGAAGTATTACTTAAATTTGCTGGTGAATTAGAAGATATTGGTACAATAGATCAACAACCTAAATTAGATGGAAGAAATATGTATATGCTATTAGCGCCTAAAAAGTAAAAGGAGGAAATAATTATGCCAAAAATGAAAACGCATAAAGGAACAAAAAAGGTTCTTAATGTAAGAAACAGTGGGTCAATCAAAATTGGACATCCAGGTTCAAGACACAACACTGGAAAGAAAAATGCAACTGCAAATAGAGGAAAGAGAAATCAATCAACATTAAGTAAGTCAGATTTAAAGAGAATAAAAGATAATTTTTAAAAAAATATCAGTAAAAGGAGGAAGATATTATGGCAAGAGTTAAAAATGGTGTAACAACTAAACAAAGACATAAAAAAGTTTTAAAACAAGCTAAAGGATATTTTGGTAGTAAACATAGATTATATAAAAGTGCGAAAGAACAATTAATGCATTCAGGAGCTTATGCTTATAGAGATAGAAAGCAAAACAAAAGAAATTTCAGAAAATTATGGATTACAAGAATCAATGCTGCATGTCGTATGAATAATATAAGTTATTCTAAATTTATAAATGGACTTAATCTAGCAGGAATTGAAATAAATAGAAAGATGTTATCTGAAATAGCTATAAGCGATAGTGAATTATTTACTCAAATAGTAAATGTTGCTAAAGATGCATTAGATGGAAAATTACCAAAATCAGAACTAAAACTTACAGTTAAAAAAGAAGAAAAAACAGAAACTAAGAAAGAAGAAACAAAAAAAGAAGTAAAATCTGAAAATAATGAAGATTTATCTAAAAAAACAGTAGCTGAATTAAAAGAAATGGCTAAAGAAAAAGGTATCACAGGATACACTACAATGAAAAAAGCTGAATTAATTGATGCTTTAAAATAATTACACATGTAGGAATTTATTTACCTAGTGCCTTATGGTGGTAAATATTAGAACTATATGGAAGTTTAACGAAAGAGGAGGAAAGAATTATGACATTAGTCTCAACAACAGTATTAGTTGAAAGTGGTGTTCATTTTGGACATCAAAAAAGAAGATGGAACCCAAAAATGGGAGAATATATATATGGAGCAAGAGAAGACATATATATAATAGACCTTAAAAAAACAGTAGAAGCATTAGAACGTGCATATGACGTATTATCTAAAATTGCTGCACGTGGAGGAAAAGTATTATATGTTGGTACTAGAAAACAAGCACAAGAAGCAGTAAAAGAAGAAGCAGAAAGAAGTAACATGTACTATGTTAATGAAAGATGGTTAGGTGGAACTTTAACTAACTTTAGAACTATTAGAGCACGTGTTAAAAGACTTGATGAAATAGAAAAAATGGAAAAAGATGGATTATTTGAAGTATTACCTAAAAAAGAAGTTATTCAAATCAAAAAAGAATATGATAAATTAAATAAATATTTATGTGGTATTCGTAATATGAAAAGACTTCCAGAAGCATTAGTAGTAATAGATCCTAAAAAAGAAATTAATGCAATTAGAGAAGCAAGAAAATTACATATTCCTGTAATTGGACTTGTAGATACTAATTGTGATCCAGATGATGTTGATTACGTTATACCTGGTAATGATGACGCAATTAAAAGTGTTAAAACAATATTAGGAGTTTTAAATAATGCATTAGTACAAGCAAATGGTGGAGTACTAGTAGATTATGTTAAAGATGGAAGTACAAAAATAGATATGGATGATATTATTTCAAGAATAACATTCAAAAAAGATAGAGTAAGACGTGATTATAAAGATAATAAAAGATTTGGTAAAAAGAATAATTATAGAAGAGATTATAGAGATAGTAGACAACATGAAAATAAAGAAAACAATAATGATGTAAAAGTTGTTAAAGAAGAAAAAGAAGTAAAGAATACTAAAAAAGAAGATGTTAAAAAAGAAGAAACAAAAGAAACTAAGAAAGAAGTTAAAGTAGAAAACAACGAAGATTTATCTAAAAAAACAGTAGTTGAATTAAAAGAAATGGCTAAAGAAAAAGGTATTACAGGATACACTACAATGAAAAAAGCTGAATTAATTGATGCTTTAAATAAATAATTAAAAAGGAGGAGATATTATGGCAATTAGTGCATCACAAGTAAAAGAACTTAGAGAAATGACTGGAGCAGGAATGCTTGACTGTAAAAAAGCTTTAGATGCATCAAATGGTGACTTTGATAAAGCTATAGATTGGTTACGTGAAAAAGGTATATCAACTGCAAAGAAAAAGGAAGCTAGAATTGCTGCCGAAGGGTTAACTAACATATATGTAGATGGTAACATAGCTGTTATACTTGAAGTTAACTCTGAAACTGATTTTGTTGCTAAAAATGAAAACTTTAAAAATTTAGTTGATACAATTGGTAACGCACTTATAAAAAATGATGTTAAATCAGTCGATGAAGCTAATTTAATAAAAGTTGATGGTAAGACAATTGGTGAAATGGTAGTAGATGCAACTGCTAAAATTGGTGAAAAACTTACATTTAGAAGATTTGAACGTATAGTTAAAAATGATGATGAATCATTTGGTGAATATATACATATGGGAGGAAAGATAAGTGTTTTATCTGTAATTAAAGGAGTTAGTAGCGAAATTAGTAAAGATGTTTCAATGCAAGCTGCTGCAATGAACCCAAAATATATTAAGATTGAAGATATTGAAGAAGATGTACTTAACCATGAAAAAGAAGTTTTAACTGAAGAAGCTATGAATGAAGGTAAACCTAAAGAAATAGCTGAAAAAATGGTTATTGGAAGATTAAATAAATTCTATAAAGAAGTATGTTTGGAAGAACAACCATTTATTAAAGACGATAGCATCAATGTAAAAACATTTATTAAAAATAATGGTGGAGAATTAATAAGTTTAACTCGTTATGAAGTTGGAGAAGGAATTGAAAAATCTACTGTTTCATTTGCTGATGAAGTAATGAGTCAAATAAACAATAGTTAATTTATGAAAAAGAAAAAATCTAAAAAATTTCTATTCATTAGAGGTAGTATACTATTAATTGTTGGATTAGTATCATTAATCTTTGTAATATATTTTAATTTTATAAAAAAAGATGATAATCCATTTAAAGATTCTAAAAAATATAGTGATGCAGTAAAATTTAAAGAAGAATATGAAAGTTTAAATAATATTACTGATGAAAAAGGTAACAAAAAATATATTCAAGTAAAAATACCAAAAGATAATCCAATAGTTTATAAAACAGGTAAAGAAATAGTTGATATAATTGAAAACAAGACAGGTATAATTTACTTTGGATATAGTAAATCAATGTGGAGTAGAAATATAATTGAAGCTTTACTTGATGTTGCAAAAACAAATAAGATAAAAGAAGTATATTATCTAGATATATCTAATATAAGACAAGAATTAATACTTGATGATAGTGGTAAAGTAATTACTAAGAAAGAGGGTACTACTGACTATATAAAAATGTTAGAATTACTTAATGATTATTTAAAACCATATGATGGATTAAATGATGAAAGTATTAAGAGAATAAATGATCCTACAGTCTTATTTGTTAAAGATGGAAAAGTTATAGAATTAAAAGAAGGAACAGTTGATAGTCATACAAATGCATTAGAAAAATTAACAAAGAAACAATATAACGAATTAAAACAAATATATGTTGATGCGATTAATAAAATGAATAATCAAGATAATGTTTGTAAAGATGATTCAAGTTGTTAAAAAACGATAATTAAGGATACGATTATTAATAATTGTTTTATAGAAAGCTAGTGTTTGATGGAAACTAGTAAATGATATTAATGGTTACTCCCTTATAGTTGAGTTAGAAATAATTTCCGGTTAAAGCCGTTATACAAATTAAGTTAACTTAAGGATGGTACCGTGCAAGTCACTCCCTAAAATTGGGAGTGGCTTTTTGTAATAGTTTTGGAGGGTTTTATGGAAGAAAATGTAAATGATATTAGAACTAGAGAATTAATATCTATGTTAATGAATACAAATGGAACTTATAATAAAAAAAATATAGAATATATGATAAAAATTCTTAATAGAAGACAAAATAAATATGATAATTTTAAAATATATAAAGATAATGAAAAACATAAGTCATTAAAAAAATATAGAAAAATATAATATAGAAGGTGAGATAATGGTAAATTTTAAAGAAGATGAAAAATTAAATGTTTTAAATCATTCATGTGCACACTTGATGGCTCAAGCAATAAAAAGATTATATCCAAATGCACTATTTTGGGTAGGACCTGTAATTGATACTGGATTTTATTATGATATTGATCTTGGTGATGTAAAACTTACTGAAGATGATTTAGATACAATTTCTAAAACTATGAAAAAAATAGTTAAAGAAGATAAATTAATAAAGAGAGAAGAATTAACTAAAGAAGAAGCACTAGAAATGTTTAAAAATGATCCATACAAAATTGATTTAATAGAAAATATGGACGAAAGTGCGGTTATTTCTTGTTATAGACAAGGTGAGTTTGTAGATTTATGTCGTGGACCACATGTTAGTAGTACTAAAAAATGTAAATATTTTAAACTATTAAAAATAAGTGGTGCATATTATAAAGGTGATTCAAAAAATAAAATGTTACAAAGAATATATGGGGTATGTTTTGAAACACAAGAAGATTTAGATAAACATCTAGAATTTTTAGAAGAACAAAAATTGAGAGATCATAGAAAAATTGGTAAAGATTTAAAGATATTTATGACTGATGATCTAGTTGGTAAAGGGCTTCCTATGTGGCTTCCTAATGGTGCGATAATAAGACGTGAATTAGAAAGATACATAGTAGATAAGGAAATATCTTTAGGTTATAATCACGTATATACACCATCTCTTGGTAGTGTTGATCTATATAAAACTAGTGGACATTGGGATCATTATAAAGATAGTATGTTCCCATCAATGAAAATGGAAGATGAAGAATATGTATTAAGACCAATGAATTGCCCACATCATATGTTAATCTATAAAAAAGATATACATTCTTATAAAGATTTACCTATAAAAATAGGAGAACTTGCACATGATTTTAGATATGAAGCTAGTGGGGCAGTATGTGGACTTGAAAGAGTACGTGCGATGTGTCAAAATGATGCTCATTTATTTGTTAGACTTGATCAAGTTGGTGAAGAATTTAAAAATGTTGTAAATTTAATACTTGATGTATATAAAGATTTTAACATAACAGATTATAAATTTAGATTATCATTAAGAGGAAAAGATAAAGAAAAATACTTTGATAATGATGAAATGTGGAATACTGCTGAAGATATGTTAAGAGATGTTTTAAATAATTTAAATATTGATTATTATGAAGCTTTAGATGAAGCTGCATTCTATGGACCTAAATTAGATGTACAAATTAAGACTGCTATAGGACATGATATAACACTTTCAACTTGTCAATTAGATTTCTTACTTCCATCAAGATTCGATTTATCTTATATTAATAAAGATGGTAATAAGGAAAGACCTGTTGTAATACATAGAGCAATACTTGGTACAATAGATAGATTTACTGCATTCTTACTTGAAGAAACTAAAGGATTATTACCATTATGGCTTTCACCAACACAAGTTAATATAATACCAGTAAATAATGAATATCATTTAGATTATTGTAAAGAAATATATAATAAATTAAAAGAAAATGGTATAAGAGTTAATCTTGATGATAGAGATGAAAAAATGAATTATAAAATTCGTGAATCAGTAATGAATAAAAATCCTTATACATTAATACTTGGTAATAATGAAGAAAGTAATAAAACTATAAGTTATAGAATTTGTGGGCAAGATAAGACTTTATCTATGGATACCGATGAATTTATTGAAAAATTACTTTCTGATATTAAAGAAAGAAAATATAATTATTAATTAGTTAAAAAATGTCAAAAAGTAAAATTTGACATTTTTTGTTTTTTTAATTAAATTTTATAGATTTACTTGACTTTTTAAAAAAAGGTGATATAATAATGGTCGTAAAAGGGAGGTTTTTATATGAAAAAGTTTTTAAAAAGTAATTTAAAAATTTTTGTATTAGCAATAGTAACTGTTGCTATGGGTGTATTAGCATTTACATCTAAAACTTTATCAACTAGTAAAAGCACAAAAGTAGACAACAATGATTCAAAAGAAGGATATCATTATACTACAGATGGTGAATATGATTATTATTATTATGAAGATGATGAAGATGATTACTATAATGATGACTATTATGATAATAATTATTATGATGATGACTACTATGATAACAAATATTATTATGATGACTATTATAATACAACTAATAAAACTGACAAAAACACAACATCTATTCCAGGAGTTAGATATAATAGTTCAATCAATTTAAACTTATTTGAAGCATTTGATCCATATCAATATATTGAAACTGATGGTGTTGTTAATGTAATATATAACGATGTTAATAATACTAAAGTAGGTAACTATTCAGTTCAATATTCAATATGCAACAAATATAATAAAAGCAAATGTAGATATATATTCATGTCAGTTCAAGTAAGAGATTGGGATAATTCATATTCAAAATATGATGAATACGATAGTAGTAGTGCATCTAATGTAAAATGGTCTAATATTTCAAACAAAATGTGTAAAGTTGGAGATAGAAAATGTTCTGTGTATAATATAGATTTACCAACTGCAATTGATCCATATACAAATAAAGAATTACGTGTTCAAATAGTTTCAAATAATATTAATATTAATAAAGCTGGTATATATTATATAGTATATAGAGCTACAACATCATCTGGTGTATCAAGTTCACAAACTAGACAAGTACAAATATATGATGATAATAATAAAACACTAAGTAATACATATAATAATAGAATAACTACTAAACAAATAAACAACTATGAATGGAAAAATGTTGTTACATATAGTTATCAATGTATAAATTCAAATGATACTACAGCAAATGCTTGGAAATATGTAGAACCATTAACAAATGATGACCATCCAACATTCTATTATAATCAAAATGGATATTCTGGTATTTTGAACAAAGTTAGTTTTTATGAATTAAATCCATATAATGGGGACATAAGAGAACAACTTGGTGTATGTAACAGAACTGGAGAAATAAGAACATTAAAAAGAACATGGATAGGGGTTTATTCAGGTACTGTAACAAATTACGGTAATTAAAAGGAAAGCAATTTCCTTTTTTTATTGCTTTAATTCAATAATAATGTTATTATGTTATTGTATAAAGGTGATATTATGTATGAACAAGATTTTTTAGATTCATTACTTATAGAAAAAAAATTAAGTATAAACACATATGATTCTTATACTAATGATATAAATAAATATATTAATTATTTAAAAAATAAACATATTAAATCTGCTAATAAAATAACTTCTAAAGATATAGAACAATATTTGAAATATTTAAATTTTAATAATTTATCTGATAGAACTATTGTTCATAACCTAACTGTTATTAAAGAATATCATAAATTTTTAATTAAAAATAATTTTGTTAAATGTGATGTAAGTGAGAATATATTGGGACCTAAATTATCTAAATATTTACCAAATATACTTACTGTAAATGATGTTGACAAACTTTTAGATATAAATCTAGAATCAGACTTCGATTATAGAAACAAAGCTATGCTTGAACTTTTATATGCAACAGGATTAAGAGTGAGCGAATTAATAAATTTAAATATGAATTCTATTAATTTCGAATATGAAACAGTAAGATGTATTGGTAAAGGAAATAAAGAACGTATAATTCCAATTGGTGATGTTGCTATAAAATATTTGAAAATATATTTAAATGATCATAGAAATAATATGTTGAAAGGTTATAATTGTGATAAATTATTTTTAAACAATCATGGTAAACAAATGACTAGACAAGGTTTTTTTAAAATTATTAAAAAAATTGCATATGATAAAAATATAAAAAAAGATATTTCACCCCATACTCTTAGACATTCATTTGCAACTCACATGTTATATTATGGTGCTGATCTTAGAAGCATACAGGAATTTTTGGGACATTCGGATATATCAACTACAGAAATATATACTCATATTTCCCTTAATCAAGTAAGAGACGATTATAATAAATTTCATCCAAGAAGTTAATTTTGAATTACATAGATAGTACTATCCAGTATTGATTTGACAAAAACATTAATTTGTGATATAATGTTTAATGTTAAGGGGGATTTGATATGGATAATATTAATAAATGTATACGTTATTATATTATCAATATAATAATTGTATTAATATTTGCAATAGGGAGTTATATTTACATAAATTCTGATAATAATATATTTAAAAATATAAATTTTCAAGATAAAGAAAATATACTAGAAGTTAAAGAAGAAGAAAAGATGGTAATAAATTTAAATAATAAACTAAATAAAAGTGGTTTATTAAAAGTTAATAATAATGGAAATCTTAATTCAAATTATGAATTATTATATAGAATATATGATACAAATATTGATACAGATAAAATAAAGTTATCTATTAATGATAAGTATTATAATTATAATGACATAATAAAAAATAGTAATAAAGATTATACAGAATTATATATATATAGCAATAATATCAATAAAGATGAAACTAATGATATTAAATTAGCTTTTGTTGTAGATACTATAGATAGTGATATATATATTAAGGGTGAATATGTTATAAATTCTATTAATTCATTAATAGTATTTAAATAATTATAAATGTAAAAACCAATATTGAATATGCTTTTCTATATTGGTTTTTATAGTAATTTTAACAAAAATATTGACTGATAAATTTTAGTATTGTATTATAGTATTGTTAAATATAATATTAACTTTTATTTTTAATTGGTGGTGAGTTTATGATAAATATTTATAAGACAAATACTAATAATAAATTAGTACAAATTAATAATTATGAAAAAAATTGTTGGATTAATTTAATAAGTCCTAAAGAAAATGAAATAGAAGAAATAACTAAACTTATAAATATAGATAAAAATTATTTGATGCAATATTTGGATGAAGAAGAACAAGCACGTATTGATATGGAAAATAATATAAAATTAATTGTTTTAGATGTTCCAACTTATGAAAGAACAAAAGCACACACTTTAAGTGTCACTATGCCGCTTATCATAATCCATTCAAATGATTATATTATAACTATGTGCACACAAAGATTAAATATTTTTGATGATTTTTTATCTGGTAAATACAAAGATTTTAATACTGCTAAAAAAAGTAGGTTTACACTATTATTATTATTTAAAGCAGCATCTATGTATATAAAAGATTTAAAAATAATCAATGACCAAACTAATAAAATTGAACAAGCATTGAAAAAATCTACTGATAATGCACAACTATTAAAGTTGATGGATTTACAAAAAAGTTTAGTATACTTTACTACATCATTAAAATCAAATGAATCAGTTTTAGATAGGCTACAAAAAACAAATATAATTCCAATGTATGAAGAAGACATGGACATACTTGAAGATGTTATAATAGAACATAGACAAGCCAGTGAAATGGCAAGTATATATAGTAGTATATTATCAAGTACTATTGAAGTATTTGGTACAATTATATCTAATAATTTAAATAATGTAATGAAAATACTTGCAAGTATTACAATAGTAGTAGCAATACCAACAACAGTATCATCATTTATGGGAATGAATGTACCATTAGGTATATTTAATAGTAGTGGATTTGCTTTTCTATTAATAGTATTAATATCTATTGCATTAAGTATAATAGTTGCTTGGATTTTAAGAAGAAAAAATATGCTGTAAAGTATATATTATAATATTACTTGTTAAAATAATTCATATTAAATATGAATTATTTTAATAATAATGTTTTTTTAAAATTATTATATTCATCTCTAGTATTAAATGTTTTAGTACCTATCATTGGTTCATATAAATGAATACCCAATATTTCACTTGTTATAGGATTATAAAATTTTAATTCATTTATTGCATAATAAAGATTAATTTTCCTATTAATGTCGGCAATTATCATTTCATATTTTGCAATCGAATCACGAATTTGTTCACCATTAACATATCCTTTTTTCATTTGTTCTAAAAGGATATTATTTTCTTCATGAGATAAATATTTATAATATCTATTATAAACAAGTTCATTTAAATATTTTAAATATTCAATCGGTGCTTGTAAAAATTTTTTGTTTCTGTTTTTTTTATAAGAAAAAGAATCAACATATAGTGTCTTTTGAGAAATATTAGCAGTTATATTTTTAGGTAATTTTTTTATAAAAATATTGTAGTATGCAAATATTTCATATCCATCGATATTATTAGGAATAGCAAGATTTTCAAAAAATTTTACTGTAGATTCTAAAAATTTTTGAATATCATATTCATTAGTTATTATACTTGATGAATAGTTAAATAGTTCATTTTCTTTAATAATTTTTTCTGCTGGATAACCTTCTTTTGATATATATCCTAATGTAATATCAAGATCCCTATTAAGTTCATAATAAGACTTAATTTTCTTGGCAATTTCCATATTTCTTATATCATAAAATACATCATATAATTTAATTTTCGAGTATTCTTTAGGTAAAACCACAAATCCAACAGTAGGGCTAGTTGATTTTGCGTTACTTAAATCAATTGAAGAATTTATATATTCTGTTGCATCAACTATAATAATACGATTATTATCTAATTTTATTTCTCCCCAAACATGATCTTGACCAGGTATATTTCTTTTTGTAACATTAATATCAAACTCATTTAATATATATGTATATAATTGGAGCCATTGTGTACAAACAACATAAGAAAATATTTTTTCTTTTTTTAAATCAACATTTGTATTACAAATTTTAGTCTTTGTAGAGTAATCATTTTGTTTAACATAAGAAATATCATAATATAAAACCTTAGATAGCTCAATATATGCATATCTAGATATTAATAATGGATCAGTTAAATGTTTTTCTCTAATGAGATTTATAATATAATCAGTAACACTTAATGAAACTAAATTTAATACAGCTTCTTTATTGTATGAATGATAATTATGTGCATATATTTGCTTTGAAATAAAATCTAATTTTTTAATAGAAGCATCAATAATAGCTGAATCAAAAGTTTGTTTTTCATGTTTAAGTATGGAAGAATATTTTTTTGCTAATTTATAGTTTTCTTTTGAAAATAAATTATTAGTAAAATCATTATCACATTTTTTAATAAAAGTAAGTATTTCATTTATTACCTCTTCATTCATAATAATCCCCCTATATGTAGGATGTATTATAACATATTATATTCTGTTTGTCAAAATTATATTATTTTTACTGCAGTTTATATATTTGATATTTCAAATAAGATGTTCATAAATATTAAAAATTTGATTATTTTACTAATTAATTAAAAGACCATACAATTTTTTATTTCTGTTACAGGTAACATATTATTGAAATTAATAGCTCCTAAAACATCATCAATAGATATTATGCAATGAAACTAGAGTGTCTCTCCAGTTTATTTTTTAAGATCCTCTTAATTGTTAGGATAACTAACTTTTTATTGTTATTCAACAAATGGCAGTATTATTATATGAATATTTGCATAACTTATATCATTTGTTATAGTTTTCCAGTAAATTAATTACCTAAAAATAATTTAACAGTATCACCTTCATGAATAGAGCTAGAGGCCTTAGGCGATTGGAAAACTACATGATCACCACTACCGGAGTATTCGATTTTAAATTTATCGAGAAGTTTAATAGCTTCTTCTTTTGTCTTACCAATGACATTAGGAACAATATATTTTTTAGTATCAGTATAGTTATATGTTCTATCTATGCCACCATCTTGTTTTTTAATATCTAAAATATCAATAGCGTCAGTAAGTATTTTTTTAGCTACTGGTGCAGCAACAGTTCCACCATATTGAGTAATTCCTTTTGGATTATCAATTGCTACATACAAAACTATTTTAGGATCATTAGCTGGCATAAATCCCATGAATGAAACAATATAATTACCAACCATATAAGATCCATTTTCAACTTTTTGTGCAGTCCCTGTTTTTCCACCAACTCTATATCCTTCAATGTATGCATTACGACCAGAACCAAGAGCTACAACATGTTCAAGAGCATATCTTACTTGTTTACTTGTTTCACTGGTTAAAACATTTCTTTTAAACTTCGGATTGAATTCTTTTATAACAGTATTAGTTTCAGGTTCTAATAATCTTTTAACAATATAGGGAGTATATAATTTACCTCCATTAATTGCTGCAGATACTGCTGTTACTTGTTGTAACGGGGTCTAATAAATGAAACTTTTTACCTAAATTATCAGAAAATGTATATACACTTTCTCCTGTCTTAATAAAAATATCCAATTTTATTTGTTTATCATTTTGTTTATGAATTATTATTCTATCTATTATTTCATTAAATACATCACTATAACATTTATCATCTTCTAGACATTTTTTTAATGCATTTTTTATTTCATTAATTTTGTTTTCAATATAATTTTTATCTTTCTTATTACTTTTTAATTCATCCATTTTATTTTGATATATACTTAAATCTTCATTTATTAAATCTATCTGTTTCTTATAATCATCTTTAGATAAATATTCTTCCATAACTAATTCTAATAATTTATCTTTTTTATTATTTAAAACTATTATTTTAGATTCTAAATTCTTAATATCTGATTCATTATTATTAGTTTCTAAATAGTTTTTACATTCGCTTAATATTTCATCAAAAATAGTATTTCTTCTTTTAAACAATTTATTAAACATATTTTTAAATACTTTATCAAGTTCTAATTCAAATACTCTGGGATTAGTACAACCTTTTAAACTTTCTTTTCTGTATACTTGGCATTCCCATACAGGATTATTTTTTCTTTTACCAGAACTAGATCTATGATATGTTAGATTATGACATCCACAATATATTTTGCCTGAATAAGTATATCTATTTTGAAATACTGCTTTATCAATAGCTCGATTTGTAAAACTATCTTGTCTTTGTTTTAGTTTAATATTTGCTCTTTCCCATAATTCTTCTGATACTATTGGTGGAATATTATCATAATCTTTATATATTATCCAATCAGATTCATTTAATTTTTTCTTTTGTTTAGTACGATAATCTAATACTTTTGATTTATGCCCACAATAATATCCTTTATATTTAGGATTTTCTATAATTCTTGTAAGTATAGTTGTATCTATTCTTTTACCTGTTCTACTTTTATATCCTAAATTATATAAATATTTTGATACTTTAGATAAACCATCAGTAGTATTTGCATATCTATCAAATATTATCTTAATCATTTCTGCTTGATTTTCATCTATTACTAATTTTCCTTTATCTTTTATATAACCATAAATATTAGAACATCCTAGTACAACACCATTATCAATACTCCTTTTCATACCAAACGAGACTCTTTCAGATAATCTTCGTACCTCATCTTGAGCAATTGAAGACATCATTGTAAGTCTAAGTTCAGAGTCAGGCAATATTGTATTTATATTATCATTTAAGAAATATACACCAACACCATTGGATAAAAGTTCTTGTGTATACATAATACTATCTAATGTACTTCTTGAAAATCTTGATATTTCCTTTGTTAGTATCAAATCAAATTTATGTTTTTTAGCATCTTCAATCATCTTTAAAAATTCTTCTCTTTTTTTAACCTGTGTACCTGATATTCCTTCATCAATATACGAACCTATAAACTCCCAGTTAGGAACTTTACTAATATAATCATTAAAGAAAGATATTTGGTTAGATAGGGAATGTAATTGTTCATCTTTATCAGTTGATACTCTTGCATAAAAACATACTCTTAAATTTAATTCTTGTAATGAAATTCCATTCATAATATTTTTTCTAGTTGTATATAAGTCCATAATTTACCTCCTTATATTTTTTGTTTTTCTAATTCTAATTTTCCAATTAATTTATTAATACAAAAATTATATATTTCATCATTTATAATATTTATTCTTTTTAAATATTCAAGTAATTTAATACTTATTTCCATTTCAATTATTTTAGTTGAACTTTTTTTCATATTCTATGTCCTTTCTTTTAATTTTATTTTTATAAAATAAAAAAAAGAACTTAAGACTTTAAGTTCTACAAAAAAAAACGAAAACTTTAATATTTCAAATTGTATCCATTATATAGTTACTAACTCTTGTTCTAATATTTTAATTATCTCATTTATTGCTTTAATTGTATCATCAAGACTAACTATTTTTGTATATTCTAATTTTTGTTGATAATCATTAAATACTCTTTTTAAAGCATTACTTTCTTTTAATATTTCAACTATTTCTTTAAAGTTATCTATATTAAACTCAGTATTTCTTTTATTAAAAGTATTTTCTATAGCTTTAACTAGATTTTTGTTATTAATATCATTTTTATGTTTATTCATTAGCATATATAAATCATAAAAATCCTTAGCTCTTGTAGTAGTTATATTTTTACTAATAATGCTTTCAAACTTTTCAGCTATAATAGTTTCAATAGTATAAGCCATAATATTTATTCTTTTATCCTCAAATATAGAATTATATTTATATTTAATTTCTCTAGGTGTAATAATATCTCCAGTAGTTATTTCGATAAAGAAATTAGTTCTTATTTTATCAAATGTACCCTTAACATTTATTTTAAATCCACCATATTCATCTTCTAATCTAATATCTTTAATATTAACTATTTCAAAATTAACATTATCATTTATATCAATAGAAAGTATTTCTTCAAAGATATTTTTAATAGAATCTATATTTAGTGGTAAACTTTTTAAAGTAGCATCTATATCTTTAGTAGTTCTTAAATCTTCTCCAATAATAGAAGAAAGTAAAACTCCTCCTTTTAAAATAATATTATCTCTATACTTACTCTTTTCGAGTCTCATTAATACATGTTCAAAGAAAAACATTTGATGAAGATGATGTGCCAAATTATTGTTACCCTTAGATTTCTTTTTAATAATGTAATTTAATTTATCTGAATTCACCTATAATAACACCTCCATTAATTCAACAACTTCATCTTCAATATCTAACTTTTTAGCATATTTAACTAGTTTTAAAATATTTTTATCTTTATTTCTAGCGTATTCTTTTAATGCCTTAGAGTAAATCTCCTTATCCATACGGTTTTTATCTTTGATAATATCACATAATGTTCTTTCTAAATCATAACATTTAACAGTTAAATCATTAATAGTTTTAATATCAATCATTCCAAGTTCAAAAATATCATCTTTAACATATCTTAGTGATACATTTTCATTATTTAATAAATTACCACTATAATTATATGGAACAGTAATATCATAAACTAATGGAATCCTATCAGACATATTATGTAAATATAAACTAGTAGCATGAGAATAACACATATTCTTACTAATTTTAGATAAAATATAGAAATTATCAATTGGATATTCAGGCAATTTATAGACACCGGTTCCAACTCTTTCTAGCTTTTTATCATTTACTAAATTGCTTAAAAATGTACTATTGATTTCTAAACTTTCAGTTTCTTTTGTAGTAATATATCCATTATTTTCTTTAGCATAATCTAAAATCTTATCATAATTATTCATATTCATCATTTCCTTTTTCTAGGAAAATTATAGCATTGTTCCTTAAAAATGTCAATCGATTATATTAATTTTACTTTTTTAATTATTTCTTTAATATTTTAACTTTAAAAGTAACATTTTATACAAACAAAAAAGCCAACTTGTCTTGTCAGCTATTTTGTCAAACATGCATTTATTTATAAATTATGCATCATTTATAAATAAATGTTTACACCTTTGTAAGTTTTGACATACTTACACTCACTACTTACTGCTTGAATAAAATTCAGTGGCAAAATGGGCTTAATACTTAACAATATACCATTCCCCATAATCTTATCTTAAGTTTTGTAACAATAAATCGTTACATAGCGCTAAAATTACATTTAATGGTTGTATACTAATTATTTAATACTAAGGGTGTACCACCGAAGGTAAAGCCGCTTTTAACATGGCATACCTCCTTTTTGTTATATCAAGATAAATATAATTTATCCATCTAATAACAATTGAATTATATCATAAATTCCAGTTTTTACCAAGCAAATATAAGAAAAAAGTTTATATTTTTATAAAACAATTATAATTAAACTCAACATTATATTTTTTCTCATATTTACTAGTAATTTTTATAGTTATAGTAAAAGTATCATTTATTAGACAGTAAGGTGTATTGGAGTTACGCTTACTCCTTGACCGAATGCAGTTGTTGCAAGTTCTACATTTCCTACTTTATTTAAATTAAATAATATACCTTTAGCTTCACCATTTAAATCTATTCCAGTTGTTTTACCAAATCCAAAATTATCTATATATTTAAACAATGTTTCTTTACCTAAACGTTGACCAAGTACAACAAATCCTGGGTTACAACTATTTTGCACGACTTCCAAAAAAGTTTGAGCTCCATGTCCTCCATGTTTCCAGCAATGAATAGTTGCATTTTCAACACCAATAGATCCACCATCATAATAAGTATCTTTTTCCAAGTCTACTTTTTTTTCTTGTAAACTTGCTGCAAGGGTAATTATTTTAAAAGTAGAACCTGGTTCGTAAGTTGCCCAAATAGGTAAATTTCTACTAGTAGTTTCAATATCATAATCTTGATAATTATTTGGATCATAAGTAGGTCTTGAACTCATACCTAAGATTTCACCAGTATTAGGGTCCATTGCAAGCACTAAAGCTCTATCAGGTTTATATTCATCCATAACATTATCCAGTTCTCTTTCTATTGTGCTTTGTAAATCATAATTAATAGTTAATTCTACATTGACACCATTTTGTGGTTTTACGTATACTTCATTTAAATCAAGCCTACTTCCTTTTGCATCACTATAATATTTAATCGCACCAACTTTTCCAGTCAAATACTCATCATACTGCAGTTCTAAACCGGATAATCCTTGATTATCAATACCTACAAATCCCAAAACATGTGAAAGCATTTCATGATTAGGATAAAAACGTTTAGATTCTTTAACTAAATATACACCATTATAACCTAATTTGTTAATCTTATCTGCAATTTCATAACTAAGACGTCTACCTATAGGATGTACTCTTTCAATAGATGTTTTTTTAAAAACATGTTCTTTCATTTCATCATAACTTACGTTTAATATTTTAGCTAAATCTGTTGTAACTTTTTCTTTATCTTCTATTTGATTAGGTATAAGTACCAATGAAGTAGTGGTAATATTATCAGCAAGTATAACACCATTACGATCAGTTATTTTACCTCTATCAGCCTCTATTGGTAGATTTCTACTCCATAGTGATGAAGCTAAATTTGATAGTTTGTCATACTCAAATACTTGAATATAAAATACCTTACATATTATTACAATAAAAAATAAGAAAATAAATAAAAGAATAATTTTAATACGTTTATCTTGCTTTTTAAAAAACATATATCTCACCACTTAATTATATGAGTAATATTTATTATTAAACCATTTATTTTTCATTTACAAACACACCAATATAATGTATAATTAATATAGAAAAGAGGAGTAAATTATGATAAGAGGTACAAAACTTACAAACAATAAAAATATATCATTAAGAAATAAATTTATAGAGATAAAAGATGTTGATTACATATATATTCCTCTAGTAACTTATAAAAATAAAAATGTAAAATGTGATTTGAAAGTAGGTGATTATCTATATAAAAATCAACTAATTGCAACTTCAAATGATAAATATGAATCAAAAATATTTAGTAGTGTATCAGGTACAATTAAAGATATAAAACCATGTTTATATATAGATAATACTATGGTAAATACAGTAATTATAGAAAATGATTATTTAGATAAAGAAAAAATTAAAAAGGGAGCTAAAAAAAATATATCTAAATATACAAAAGAAGATATATTAAAATTAATGAAAGATAATGGTGTAGTAGGAATGAGTGGTAATATATTTCCTACTCATTATAAATATGGTATGGATTTAAAGATAAATAAATTAATAGTAAATGCAGTAGAAGATGAAATATATATTACTTCTGATTTTACTAATTTAAATGATAAACCATCAGAAATATTAGAAGCAATTGATGCATTAATGTCAGCTTTTAATATTGAAGAATGTTATATTGCACTTAAAAGTTTTAATAAAGTTGGAATAGATGATTTTATAAATTATATGGGAACATACCCAAATATTCATATAGAAGAAGTACCAGATAAATATCCAGTAGGTTATGAAAGAAATTTAGCTAATTATATTTATAATGCAAAAATAAAGAAATATCCTATGGAAAAAAGTATAATGGTTAATAATATATCTACAATATATGAAATATATAGAGTTTTAAAATATGAAAAACCAGTATGTGGTAGAATAGTAACAATAAGTGGTAATGCAGTTAAAAATCCAACAAATGTATATATAAAATATGGTACTTTATTATCCGATGTTTTAAAAGAAATAGGTGGCTTAAAATACGATGATATAAATATAATTATAAATGGACCTATGATGGGAACTACAGTATCTAGTTTAGATGTAATGTTAACTCCTAAAGTTACTGGAGTTGTAATTCAAAAAAATGTTAAAGATAAAAAAGAGTATGAATGCATAAATTGTGGTAAATGTGTCAATGTATGTCCAGTTAGACTTTCTCCTATACAAATTAAAAAGTATAAAAATCAAAAAAATATTTTAAAGAAATTAAATCCAAATAAATGTATTGGTTGTGGATTGTGTTCATATATTTGTCCTTCAAATATAAAATTAAGGGACGATGTTTTAAGTGCCTGCGAGGTGTTGAATAATGAAGATTAGTGTTAAAAAAGGACCATTTGTTAAAAGTAGTAACAGTAAACAAAAAATTGAAATAACATTATTAACAAGTTTAATTATAATGAATTTGTATAAAATAATAGTAGATGGAGTACTACCAATATTTTATTTGGTATCAGTATTTGTTCCATTATTTATTTCTAGTATAATTTATGATCTTTTAAGTAAAAAAGAAATTAAATTTTTAAATTATACAAATGAAATAATATCTAGTTTAATAATGACATTATTAATACCTATAAATGCTAATTATATTACTGTATTAGTATTATCATTTATAACAGGAATTGTAGGTAAGTTTTTTAAATTAAATGAAATTAGTCTAAATTTAGCTCTTATACTTTTTTTAACTAAACCATCATTTACAAATTATAATATATATATATTTAGTTTTATATTAGTTTTATCTATGATATTTTTAATTTTAAATAGAGCAATTAAATTTAGAATAACACTCAGTTATATTTTGATATTATTTTTATCTTTTATACTAAAACCTATTGATATTAATGCTTTATTTATGTTATTATTAACAGGAGTTTATGTTATACCACAATTTAAGAGTAGTCCAAATACATTAAAAGTACAATATATATACGGATTACTATTAGGTATTATAGGTGTTATTGGAAATTATAATATTTTACTAATATCAATTACAATATTATCTATAGTATTTGTATATATTGATATGATAAACTCATATAAATTAAGCAAATAGAAGTATAGGAAGTGGTTAAATGGAAAAAATAATAATGATTAAATATGGTGAGTTAACAACTAAAAAAGGTAATAGAAATTTATTTGTTGACGCACTATTTAATAATATAAAAGATAAGTTAAAAGATTTTAAATTTGAGATTAAAAAATATAGATCTAGAATGTATATTAAAACTGATGAAATAGATACAATAGTAAATCTTCTTAAAGAAGTATTTGGTATTCATGAAATAGATCTAGTATATAGTCTAGAAAATAGAGATATAGAATCTATTAAAGATAATATAGTTGAAATATTTAAAGATCATGATTTTAAAACTTTTAAAGTATCTACAAATAGGGCAGATAAAACTTATCCATTGTCTAGTATGGAAATATCTAAAATATTAGGTGGAGTTCTTCTTAAAAATTATTCTGATCTATCAGTTGATGTTAAAAATCCTGATATGGTTATAGATGTTGATTTAAGAGAAGAGGGTATTTTTGTTGTGTATAAAAAAATTAATGGGTTAGGTGGATATCCAATGAATGTACAAGGTCGTGCACTTGCTCTTTTAAGTGGAGGTATTGATTCGCCAGTAAGTATATATCTTGCAATGAAAAGAGGATTACATGTAGATTGTATATATTTTGATTCTCCTCCACATACATCTGATATGGCTTTAGATAAAGTTAAAAAATTAGTTAATATATTATCTAAATATGATAGTAATATGAAGTTATATGTTGTTAAATTTACAAATGTACAGGAAGCAATTTATAAAAATAGAGCTAATAATTATATGATAACTATAATGAGAAGAATGATGTATAGAATTGCTAGTACATATGCAAAAGAAAAAGATTACAAAATACTTATAACTGGTGAAAGTATTGGACAAGTTGCAAGTCAAACATTAACTAGTATGAATGTTATTAATGAGGTAACTAATATTCCAGTAATAAGACCAGTTGCATGCTTAGATAAAATAGAAATTATGGATATTGCAAGAAAGATTGGTACATATAATATAAGTATATTACCATATGAAGATTGTTGTACTATATTCTTACCAAAACATCCAGTAATAAATCCAAAAATAGAAATTGTTAATGATATAGAAAGTAGATTTAATTATATTACACTAACTATAAATGCAATAGATAGTATAAGAGAAGTTAATACTATTAATAGTAAAAATGATTTACTATAAAAAAATTTATACATAAAAAAAATGAAAAATATTGTATAAAAAATTCATATCTTCACATTCTATAAGTGTAGGAGGTGAAAGACATGAATCAATCAAAAAATACTAGTAAATTAGTAGTTCCAGGTGCTAAACAAGCAATCGAAAAAATGAAATATGAAATAGCTAACGAATTTGGTGTTAACTTAGGACCAGATACAACATCAAGAGCTAATGGTAGCGTTGGTGGTGAAATCACTAAACGTTTAGTTCAAATGGGACAAAACCAAATAGCTGGACAAAATTACCAATCTAAATAGTAAATAATAGTTAATATTTATATATTAGTGGGGATATAACAATTAAGTTATATCTCTTTTAAAGTTTATGTACAGTTCGATATAATAAGGTGTTTCGGGCATGACATATAGCTAGGGGTGAAAGTCTACTATACGATTAAGTATCTGTGAAATATTAGCAAAACGCAATGTATTAACAGTATTTTATTTTTTAATTACTAGTTATTATAATGTTGAAATTAACAAATAATTTAAATAGAAATATCATAATTTAAAAGTTATGATATTTTTTTGTGTGTTTGTCAAGAAATAAGAAAAAAATTAAAAAAAATTGAAAATAAAAAAAGACTTTTGGCAATTTTTTTAGAATAATATATTAGGGAGTATTTTTTAATATATATTTTTTTCGCCCTAATTATATAGAGGAGGATGAGATTTATGACTGAAGAAAAAACTTATATTACTTTGAAATTTGATCTTATGTTCAAACGTATATTTGGTGATCCTAATGATCTTGGACCTATAAGAAGATTCTTAAAGGAGGTGTTAGATATTAGTCCTAAGAAGATAACTATATTAAATCCTGAAAGAATTGATAAACCTT
>CANRKE010000010.1 GCA_947631135.1 uncultured Bacilli bacterium
TTTGTAAAAAAATTTCAAGTTTTTCTTGGAATTTTTTTGTGATTAGGTTGCGGACATGGTCCGCGGTATGTTATAATTGATATGTAGGATAGGTGAAGAAATATGATTTTCCAATACATATTATTAATAACTAGTTATGTATATAATTTAATGATTTTTATTATTTATTTTTCAAAATCTAGAATACCAAATATTGAAACTAAAATATATAATGTATTATTAATATCAAATTTATTTGGTATTGCACTAGAAGCATTATGTGTTATACTCGGTCAATTTCAAGTACCAGACTATATTTCTATATGGTTAGTTAGACTATATATGGTTTATATAGCTATTTGGATGTTTACTTTTACTGGATATATTATATTTATTGCTAGGTCAACTTCAAATAAAAAGAAATTGATAAAATCTGAAGTTTTAAAAAGAATATTTAGAATTGCATTCTTTATTGTAGTAGCGTTAATATTTATTTTACCTATGGGTTTGTATTCTAATAATGGTATGTCATATTCTTATGGACCAAGTTCAGATTTCTTGAGTTTTGTACATATGATAGGTGTTACTATTGGTATAGTAGTAATATTAATTAATAGAAAGACAATTGAACTTAAAAAGAAAATACCAATGTTTATATTAATAATTTGTACTGCATTAATAGTTATTGTAAAAACAATAAATCCAGCTATACAAATTATTGGAATGACTTTTGTCTTTATTACAGTATTGATGTATCATACTATTGAAAATCCAGATACAAAAGTTATAGATAGCTTTAAAGAAATGAAAGAATATGTAGATACAGCAAATAATGAAAAAGAAATGTTTATTTATGATATATCACAAACAGTTAAAGAAGATATGAGTAAAATAGAACATGTATGTGATGAAATGAAAGATATAGATAATGTCAAAGAATTAAAGGAAGGTACAGAATATATAAAAGATATTGTAAAAAATATATATATAAAAGCAAATAGTATATATGATATATCAAATGATGATATGGTTAAACTTAATATTACAAATAAAAGTTATAATTTTGATCACTTAATTAAAGAAGTAAAAATGATTGCTAAAAATAATTTAAAAAATGATAATGTAAAACTAATTTTTAATATTAGTGATAATATGCCAAATATATTATATGGTGATGTAATAAGATTTAAACAAATTTTAACAATTATATTGAATAATTCTATTAAATATACTAAAAAAGGATATATTGAATTGAATGTTAAGTATATATGTAAAAATGATATTTGTAGATTAATTATTACTGTTACTGATTCAGGAGTAGGTATTAATCAAAAAGATTTAAAAAATATACTAGAAAATGGAGATACTGATAAAGAAGGTTTATATTTAGCTAAAACATTGATACGTATGCTTGGTGGTACACTTGTTGTTAATAGTGAAGAAGGTGTTGGAACTAAAGTATCAATATTTGTAGATCAAAAATATGAAAAAGATAATAATAACGTATTTAAAAAAATAGATGACATAGATAAAAATATAATTAAAAATAGTAGAGTTTTAGTTGTTGATAATAATGATATAGTTATTAAAAAGATAAGTAAAATTCTAAATAAATATTCTATAGATTGTGAAGGAGTTACTGAATCAAAAGAATGTCTTGATAAAATACGTAATGGTGAAGATTATGATTTAATATTTATAAGTAAAAATCTAAATAAAATTGATGGTTTTGAAACAATTAAAAAATTAAATCAAATAGATGATTTTGATACTCCTATAATTCTTATGATAGAAGAAAATGATAGTGTAGTTCATTCAAATGAAATAAGTGATATACTAGAAAAGCCTATCGATGTATCAGCTCTTTTGGAATTTATTAAAAAATATTTAAAGAAATAATTAATAATTGGTGTTATATAGAATAATATTTTATATAACACTTTTATATAGAGGTAAAATAATACTTATTGTTATAATTCTTTATAATTATTCATTATATAATGTTATAAGTGTTAACCAAAAAAGGTTGACACCTGATAATCATTATGTTATAATTGATAACGAAAAAGGAAGGAGAATATTTATGGCAGTTAAATTAAGACTTAAAAGAATGGGTGCTAAGAAAGCTCCAACATACAGAATTGTTGCTGCAGACTCTCGTGTTAAAAGAGATGGTATAGTAATTGAAGAGCTTGGTTCTTACAATCCAACTACTGATCCTGCAACAGTTATTGTAAAAGAAGAAGAAATTATGAAATGGTTAAGAAATGGTGCAATTCCAACTGATACAGTTAGAAACATCTTATCAAAGGAAGGAATAATGAAGAAATTCCATGAAGAAAGACAAGGAAAATAATTATATTTCTTTAACAAATGAATTAGTTGGTATATTTGTTAATGATGAAGCTTCATTCAGTATAAAAATATTAGATAGTGATGAATATGATTATTATATTTTAGTACTTGTAAGTGAAGATGAATTTAAAAAAATTATCGGATATGGTGGTAAAAATGCTAATTCAATTAGAAATATAATAAAAGCATATGCTTACAAAAATGGTGAAAGAGTTAGAATTGAATTTAATTCATTTTAATTCTTTTACAGTAAAATAGAATAAAATTTCTAAATATTTATAAAGTAATATAAATAATATAAAATAAAAAAGAAAAACTAAGTTTTGTGGTTAAAACAAAATTTTTCTTCTTTTTTTTATTATATGACAAAAAAATGCAAAAATTTGCATAAAAAATTTTCAAAAGGTACTATATTTTCAAATAACTAAATGGCTTAATTATGGTAATCTTAATTAGATTTTACGGTTTAAATTAAGACATATTGATGCTGAAGTAAGTTTATCCAAATATAAATCATTTCCAAAATTATATTTAATATATTGATTTATTATATCAGTTAAATTATCAATCCACTTTTTGTAAGTTTAGGAAAATATAGTTTAATTATTATTAATAATTATTCTAATGGATTAACTGTATTTTTTTATTCTCTTCTCGTTTTTCTTGTTATTCTTTGTTTCATTACTACAACTACCATTATTATATTAATTATAACAAAATTTATCGCAAAAAATTTACTACCAAAATATTGAAAAATGGAAAATATTATTATATAATATGAAATGAAAAGAGGTTGATATATATGTTTAAAAGAACAGTAGATTTTATATTTATAATTCAATTTATTGGTGTATTGCTTTTTAATATATTAGGTTGGTGGTTGGTTATAAGTATCGAAGATAAAAATTTATTTGTTTTTCTACTGTTTTTTATCATATTAGGAATTCCTTTATTATTAACATTCAAAAATATTATTAAAATTATAATAATTAAAATTAATAAAAAACTATGTAATAATCAAAATACAAAAGTAATAATTTTGAAAAATTTTCAAATAAAAAAGCATACATTATATATAGATGATAATACTGGAAAAGTTTATTTTTATTATGTAGAATGCAAATGGATTAACCCTGTTAACAATAAAAGATATATTTTCAGAAGTGAAAATTTTTGGCATGATCCTAAAAAATATATAAAAGATTCAGACATAAGAATATACATTAATCCTAAACATCCAAAGGTATATTATATCGATTGTGAAGAAATACTTATTAAAGATAAAGAAGAAATAAGTAAAGAAATAAAAAAGGAACTTCGTATAAAATAATTTTTAATTTTTGTGATATAATATTCATATGAAACAACTCCTTTATTTTTATTTATAGGTATATTATACTATGAGTTCTTTCTCTTTTTACTTTTTCCAAAACATTTTACACTATCTCTTTTATACTTTATTTGACATAATAGTAAAAATATGGTAGTATATTAAGCGTTTGAGGAGGAATATATATGGATGAGCAATTAAAGTTTGAAAATCCTATCAGTATTAATTTATCACATTATCATAATATACTTATTAATGAGTGTGTTCCAGTTCAAAGATATGAATTAAATAATAATATATTATTTGCTGGAGAACATTATGGATTTATTATTATATGCGATACAACTAACGGACTATCAAAAAAAGTATATAAAACAAATAATAAATTATTAAATGCATATATAGATAAATCTAATGAAACATTAATAATTAATGAAGAAAATAAAGAAGACTTTTGGCAATTTGATATGGAAGGTAATCAAGTTAATTGTTTTACAAAAGCTAATTATCCATATAAGATATTAAAATATAATTCCAAAAAACAAACAAATAATTTAGATAATACTATTTAAAAGGGGAGTGTTGAAATGAAGTATTATATAACTAATAAAACATTAGATCAAAAATATGAAATACCAGATATGTATGAAGAAGTAGAAATCATCGATGATTGTGATGATGTAAAAACATTAGTATTAAATGAAAATTTAAAAACAGTAGAAAACTTTAGAGGTAATAATTTAGAAAATATTGTTTTTAATAAAAATTTAGAAGAAATAAAATCTGCTGCATTTGCATCAACTAAAATTAAAAGACTTGATTTTAATGATAATTTAAAACTTATTGATTTTGGTGCATTTTATAATTGTAAAGATTTAGAAAGTATAACATTTAATTCTTCACCAATAATTGATAACTATTCTTTTAATGGATGTACTAATGTTAAAAAAATTATTATTAGTGATAAAGTATTAAGTAGAAAATTACAAATTAATATAAGTGATGACTATGAATTATCATCTATTAGCAGTAAGATTTATGAAAATACATTATTCACTATAGAAGAAATAAGTAAAGATAAAAAGTTTAAACATATTATAAAAGTGGGTAAAAAATATATAGATAATGAAATAGTTGAATTAAATAATAATTTAAATAATACTAAAAAACTAACAAAAAAACCTATTAAATAATATAATAATTATGTAATTTTACAATAAATGATTATATATTTAGTCGTTTATTGTTTTATTGTGTTATAATATTTATTAGTTAATTATTATCACATATTTTTACATAATTAATTTATAATTTAACGTAATTTATTTAGTATATTAAATTTGGAGGAGATAGATATGTATACAATATGTTTAGTAGAAGATGAGATCGATTTAAATAATTTAATTACAACATATTTACAAAAAGAAAATTATAATGTTATTAGTTTAACTAATGGAAATGATGCAATTAATTTAAAAGAAAAAGTAGATCTTTGGATACTTGATATAATGTTAAATGATAATATATCTGGGTATGATATCATAAAACATATAAGAAACAACAATCAAATAGTACCAGTAATATTTACATCAGCTAGAGATCAAGATTTAGATAAAATACTAGGATTAGAATTAGGTAGTGATGATTATATAACTAAACCATATTCTCCTAAAGAATTAATATTGAGAGTTAATAATATTATTAAAAGAGTATACGATAAGACATATGATAAAATAAATTATGAAGAATATATAATAGATATTAATAAAAGATGTGTATTAAATAATAGTAAAGAGGTAAATTTAACTACACTAGAATTTGATCTTTTAGTATTATTTTTAAATAATAAAGGAAAACAACTAGATAGAGAGCAAATATTAAATAAAGTATGGGGAGATTTATATTATGGTAGTGATAGAGTAGTAGATGACTTAGTTAGAAGATTAAGAAAAAAGATGCCTAAATTAAATATTAGTACAATTTATGGCTATGGTTATAGATTAGTATGAAAAATAGAATACCATTATCAAATCAATTAATATTAATATCATTAGTTGTATTTTTAATACTTACTGCTTCTATAACAGTATTTATACCTAAAGCTCTATCACCATATCTAGATGAGATGATATATAATTTTTTAGATCAACCATTTAAATATTTTAATAATAATATTTCAGAAAAACAATTTAAAAATAATATTGGTTATATACAAATAGATAGTAATGAAAATATAATAGTTAGTCCTAATATATCCAATATTATTAAAATTGAAAACTATGTTGATATATTAGATAAAATAGATAAAAAGAATGGTAAGTTTTATTATTTAAATAAAAAATATTATTATGTAAGAAATATAGATGATGAATTAGATGTTATTAAAATAACTATAACTAATGAAAGTTTTATTGAAAAAATTAAATCTAGATTATTTTTATCATTATTACCTGTAATAATAATTACATTTTTATTAATATTGGTCGCACTTTTAATATGGTGTAATTTCTTAGTTAGAAAAATAAATTTATTAGTTAGAAGAGTTAATAACATTAATAGTGATAAATATAGTGATATACCTAGAATTAAAGCAGAAGATGAGTTAAAAATATTAGAAAGTAGTATTGATGATACAAGAATGATGTTATTAGAACAAGAAAGTTTTAAAAATGAAATGTATCAGAATATATCTCATGATTTTAAGACTCCAATAGCAGTTATTAAATCATATATTGAAGCTAGTGATGATGGTATAATAAGTACTAAGGAAGCTAATAGAGTAGTAAGAGAACAAATTAATAAATTAGATAATAAAGTAAAAAGATTGTTACAATTAAATAAGATAGAGTATTTAAAAGAAAATTATAATGGAGAAGAAACATATATTAATATTTATAATGTAGTTAATGATTGTGTAAATAAATTTAGATTGGAAAATAAAAATATTAAATGGACAATTACATCAAGAAAAAAGAATTATATGTATAAGGGAAGTTATGATATGTGGGAGTCTATATTAGATAATTTATTTACTAATTTTATGAGATATGCTAAAAATAATATTAGTATTGATATAACACAAAAGAAAATAGTTTTATTTAATGATGGAGAAAGTATTGATGAGAATATTATTAATGATATATTTTCACCATATAAAAAAGGAATGAAAGGTCAATTTGGTCTTGGATTATCTATCGTAAAGAAAACTTGTGAACTACTTGGATATAATATTACAGTTAATAATGTAAATAATGGTGTTAAATTTATTATAGAAAATAAATAGAAAGAAGTGAGAATATATGAAGACAGCAGATTTTGATTATTATTTACCTGAAGAATTAATCGCTCAAACTCCCCTTAAGAATAGAGATGAATCAAAATTATTAATTATGGATCGTACAACTGGAGAAATTACACATGATATTTTTTCAAATATAATTAATTATATAGATGAGAATGATGTATTAGTATTTAATGATACTAAAGTTATACCAGCACGTTTAATTGGTGTTAAAAGTGATACAAAAGCTGTTATAGAAGTATTATTACTAAAAGATTTAGGTAATAATATTTGGGAGTGTTTAACTAAACCAGCAAAGAGAGTACATATTGGATCTTTAATTAGTTTTGGTGATGGAAAATTAACTATGGAATGTATTGAGAAATTAGATGAAGGGATAACTAGATTTAAATTAATATATAATGGTATATTAATGGAAATATTAGATGAATTAGGTACGATGCCTCTTCCTCCATATATACATGAAAAATTAAAAGATAAAGATAGATACCAAACTGTATATGCTAAAAATGTTGGTAGTGCAGCTGCACCTACAGCAGGATTACATTTTACTAAAGAGTTAATTGAAAAGATAAAAGAAAAAAATATTGAGTGTTACTTTGTTACACTTCATGTTGGACTTGGAACGTTTAGACCAGTTAATGTAGAAGATGTAGATAAACATGTTATGCACTCTGAAGAGTATTATATGTCAGATAGTGTTGCTAAAAAATTAAATGATGCTAAAAAGATGGGTAAAAATATCATAAGTGTTGGTACTACAACAACAAGAGTATTAGAATCAATATATACTAAGTATAACAAATTTGTAGAATGCCATGAAGAAACTAATATATTTATATATCCAGGATATAAGTTTAAGGCAGTAGATAGTTTAATAACTAATTTTCATTTACCTAAGTCAACTTTAATAATGTTAGTATCAGCTTTCTCAACTAAAGAAAATGTAATGAATGCATATAAAATTGCAGTAGAAAATAAATATAGGTTTTTCTCATTTGGTGATAGTATGTTTATAAAAAAATCTAGAAAATAATTCTAGGTTTTTAGTTTTAAAAAAGACAACATAAATTAATTATGCAGTCTCACTATTTTTATATTTTTTTGCTTCCCTTACAGACATTTTTACTTTTTTTCCATTAACAGTAACTGTTTGCATATTTACATTTTGTATTTTTCTACTAGCTTTTAATGAAAATGGACGATTATTTCCAAACATTGGCTTTTTATTAGTACATTTTTTTGCCATAATTTTTAACACCTCGCTTTTTCACTTGTCTTAATAACTTTACCATATTTATTGGTAATTGTCAAACTCCATAAAGAAAAAAAATTATTTTTTTTAAAAAGTATTGCATTAATTTAATTGATATGATAATATTAGAGTGTAAAAAATAAAGATACGGAGGATAAATTATGAAAAAATTAAATAGAAAAGGGTTTACGTTGATTGAATTATTAGCAGTTATCGTTGTACTTGCAATAGTTATGGTTATTGCAGCAGCATCAGTACTTAATAGTACAAGAAATGCAGCAATAAATTCATTTAATAGTAGTGCATTATCAGTTGCTGATTATGTAAAGAGTCAAGAACAATTATATTCATTTAGTAATGCAGAAAAGTGTTATAATACTTGGAGAAAGAATGCTACAATAGGTGATAATAGTCCTATATTGGGAGCAGATGATTCAAATAAGGATACTATTACTGAATGTTTTGGGTTAAACAATACAGATTATGATTTGAAAAATAGTACTATAAATATTCCTGATAGCAATGCAGATTCAAGTGCAGTTACTGTTATACTATGTCCTAAATTAAATGGAAGTTCTAAATTTAAAAATATTAATGGTACAGATGATATAACTTTACAAAAAACTGTAGTTACAGGTGGAGATAATGCTAAATGTGTTAAAGTAACTAAATAATATAATCAATTATAACTATAAAGCTCATTGCTTGAGCTTTTTCTTTTACTAGGAGGGTTTATATGCAGTATTTATATTTATTATCTTTGATAATTTTATTTATATCATTATTATTAATTAAGAAATCAAGTGAAAAACAAAATATATTAGTTGGTTTATTATTATCAACTGTTATATTGATGTCATATACATCACTTATATGTTTTATATTATCTATGATTAGAATACCAATAAATATATTAACTATGTTAATATTTAATCTAATAGCTATTTTAATAATATTTATTAATATTAAAAATGAAAATAAAAGACAAAAATATTATTTTAATAAATTTGATATAATTACTATTCTTACTATTGTCATTTTATGTTCTATAGTATTTATGTTTATGTTTTCAAGTAGCTATATTAAAGCTGAATCACCTGATGGTGCTGCACACTTTTTAAGTGCTAGAACTTTTGCACTAAATACATCACTTAAAATGAAGTCGATAGCTCATGGACAAAATACGTTTGATAAATTCCAATTTTTTGGTATGGTAAATTTGGGTATGATTTATAAAATATTACCAAACTTAAATACATTTGATCAATATAAAATATATTCAATATTTAATATATTTATGATGTTTTTATCATCAATATCATTTTATATACTTCTAAAAGATAGATATAAAAGTAAAAAAAGATATGCATTATCATTATTTATTACAATACTTTATACACTAGGATATCCACTAGTTACAATAAATTATGGGTTTTTATATTGGGGTATTTCAAGTATAATAATTTGTTCGATAATAACATGTTGTGATATGTATACTAGTAAATATAGTAATAAATATTTAGTTATGATATTATTATCATTATTAACTTTTGGATTATTTTGTTGTTATTATTTATTAGTACCTATAGTTTATTTAGCTATGTTTATATTTATAATAAATTATTATATTAAGACTAAAGAGATAAGTAAATTAGATGTATTTAATTTTGTAGTAATTACATTATTAATACCATTTGCATTTGGAATGATATATTTTCTAATGGATAGTATATTTAGTGTTTCAAAAATAGTTAAAACAACAACACAACAGGGAACTAATTATAAAAATTTAATAAATAATTTTATTTTAATATTGCCATTTGCTATGCATGGATATACAATATCAAGAAAAAATAAAAATAATTTTATACATTTATTATCTATTATTTGTATAATATTTATATTTAATTGTTTTGCATTTATGTATTTTAATGTTATGAGTTCATATTATTTCTATAAATTATATTCTATACTTTGGATAGTATTATGGTATTTTACTTTTATATCATTAGAAAACTTATTAAAAAATTATAAAGTAATTACTTATGGTTTCTGTGGTATATACATATTTTTGTTATTGCTTATAACAATTGATTTTGATAGTAAAGTAGATGATAAAGCTTATGATTCAGGTTTTAGTTTAGAAAATAGTTGTGTTGATATATATAATAGAAATATAACTTCATTTAGAGATAAAGAGAATATAATACTTAATAATAATGAATTAGAGGGTATTAAATATGTAATTGAACATAAAGATAAGTTGGTTGGTAAAAATAATGAAATGGCTGTAATGGGTGCGTATATGCAAAGAAGATGGTTTGATACATTAACAGATATAATACCAAAAATCGACTATACTGGAAATTTAATTGAATATTATGAGGGATTTACTTTAGAAGAATGGGAAAATATGGATTATGATTATTTAGTAATATTTGATTATGATGAAATTAATTCTAATAAAAATAAGTACGAAAAATATGAAGTTGAATTTGAAAATAAAGATATGATAATAATAAGAAAATAATAATATAATAAAACAATGTACTGTAATAGTTGATATACATTGTTTTTTAAATTGCGATATAAAGATAGTATATATACTTTAAAAAAATTTAAACAATAAATATTAAAATAGAGCAATGATTATAGAGTTTTTTAAAATTTTAAGTTATAATATAGATATATTTTAGAAAGAAGTTGATTATATGGATTTAATAATTGGTTCACATGTATCATTTAGTAAAAATGAACAATTACTAGGTAGTGTAAAAGAAACTATAAGTTATGGTGCGAATACATTTATGTTTTATACAGGAGCACCTCAAAATACAAATAGACTACCAATCGATGATAATCTTACCAATCAAGGATTAGAGCTTGCAAGTGAAAACAATATTGATTATAGTAAAGTAATAGTACATGCACCATATATTATAAATTTAGCTAGTGATGATAGTGAAAAGCATAATTTTGCTATTAAATTTTTAAAAGAAGAAATAAAAAGATGTGAAAAATTAAAAATTAAAAATCTAGTATTACATCCAGGTTCACATGTTAAAGCTGGAGTAGATATAGGAATTGAAAATATAATAAATGGATTAAATGAAGTATTTGAATATGATAGTGATGTAGTAGTATTAATTGAAACTATGGCTGGTAAAGGTAGTGAATGTGGTAAGAATATTGATGAGGTAAAAAGAATTATAGATGGAGTTAATAATAAAAATAGAATAGGTATTTGTCTTGATACTTGTCATTTAAATGATGCTGGATATGATGTAAGTAATTTTGATGATATATTAGATGAATTTGATAGAAAGATTGGAATAGAAAAGATAAAATGCATACATATTAATGATAGTAAAAATATAATTGGTTCACATAAAGATAGACACGAAAATATTGGATTAGGTACAATAGGATTTGATACATTAATAAACATCATATATAATAAAAGACTTGAAGATATACCAAAAATATTAGAAACACCATATGTAACAAGAAATGATGATGAAAAAGAAAGAGCATATCCACCATATAAATTTGAAATAGATATGATAAAAAATAAAAAAATTAATAATAATTTAATAGAAGATATTAGAAACTATTATAAATAAGTAATATAATATATACTACAAAATATAATTAATTATAAGGAAAAAATTTATAATTTTTTAAAAAATATTATTGCAATATTTCAAATTATATAGTATTATATATATGTTTCCACTTCTTTGTTTAAAGACTCTCCGGCTTTTTACACAGAAAATGGAGTATAATAGTAGGAAAGGAGAATAATTATGGCACTAACAAAAGAACAAAAGGAAAATATCAGAAAAGATTTCGCAAGAAATGAAAAAGATACTGGTTCTGTTGAAGTTCAAGTAGCACTTTTAACATCAGAAATTAATGAATTAACAGAACACCTAAAAGTTCATACTCATGATTATCATTCTAAAAGAGGTTTACTTATGAAAGTAGGTAGAAGAAGAAGTTTACTTAACTATCTTAAGAAAACTGACATTGTTAGATATCGTGAATTAATTGAAAAATTAGGATTAAGAAAATAATAATAAAGTAGACACTTTTTTTAAGTGTCTTTTAAATACAAAAATATAAGTAATATTTGGAGGTTAGTAAAATGAAAAAAGTATATGAATTTGATTTTAGGGGAAGAAAAATAATAGTAGAAAATGGTGAAGTTGCTAAACAAGCAAATGGAGCAGTATTAGTAAGATATGGAGATACAGTTGTTTTATCTACAGCTGTTGTAAGTAAAAATGCGAACTTACTTTCAGATTTCTTTCCATTAATGGTACTTTACAATGAAAAATTATATTCAGTTGGAAAAATACCTGGAGGATTTATAAAAAGAGAAGGTAGACCAACAGAAAATGCAACACTTGCAGCACGTATGATAGATAGACCATTAAGACCATTATTTCCATCAGATTTTAAAAATGAAGTTCAAATTGTTAATACAGTATTATCAGTTGATCAAGACAATTCACCAGAAATGACTGCACTATTTGCATCATCACTTGCAACATGTATAAGTGAAATACCATTTGATGGACCAGTCGCAGCAGTAAAAGTAGGTAGAGTAAATGGTGAATTTATAATAAATCCAACAGTAGAACAAGCAGAAAATTCAGATATTGATTTAACAGTTGCTGGTACATATGACGCTATTAATATGGTTGAAAGTAGTGCGAAAGAAGCAAGTGAAGAAGATATGTTAGAAGCATTAATGTTCGGACATAATGCAGTAAAAGAATTAATAGAATTCCAACAAAAGATAATCGATGAAATAGGAAAATCTAAGATGGAATATGAAAAATTAGAAATAGATGATAAATTAAGAAGTGATGTTGAAGATTTATGTAAAGAAAAATTAGATGCAGCACTTAGAATAAAAGATAAATTAGAAAAATATGAAGCAATAGACAATGTTAAAAATTCAGTAGTAGATAAATATACACAAGAATATAAAAACGAATTAGATACTGATGAGTTTAATCAATTAATTACAAAAGTAAAATTAGTATTAGAAGATATTGAATATGAATTATTTAGAAATATTGTTGTACTAGAACATACAAGAGCAGATGGACGTGAAATGGATGAAATAAGACCATTATCAGCATCTATAGATATATTACCACGTACACATGGTTCTGCACTATTTACTCGTGGACAAACTCAAAGTTTAAGTATTACAACTCTTGGTGCACTAGGAGAACATCAAATATTAGATGGATTATCAATTGAAGATGAAAAAAGATTTATGTTACATTATAATTTCCCAGCATTTTCAGTTGGTGAAACAGGTAGATATGGAGCTCCTGGTAGACGTGAAATAGGACATGGAGCACTTGGTGAAAAAGCATTAGCTCAAGTAATACCTAGTGAAGATGAATTCCCATATACAATTAGGGTCGTTTCAGAAATATTAGAAAGTAATGGCTCATCATCACAAGCAAGTATTTGTGCAGGATGTATGAGTCTTATGGCTGCTGGTGTACCTATTAAAGCACCTGTTGCTGGTATTGCAATGGGACTTATAACTAGTGGTGATAGTTATCAAATATTAACAGATATACAAGGTATGGAAGATCATTTAGGTGATATGGATTTTAAAGTTGCTGGTACAAGAAATGGTATATGTGCACTACAAATGGATATAAAGATTAAAGGTATAACAAAACAAATACTTTCTGAAGCATTAGTACAAGCTAAAAAAGCAAGAATGCAAATACTTGATTTAATTGAAGATACAATCAAAGAACCTAGAAAAGAAGTATCAAAATATGCACCTAAAACAGTAACATTCATGATTAACCCAGATAAGATTAAAGATGTTATTGGTCGTGGTGGAGATATGATTACAAAGATAATATTAGAAAGTAGTAATGTAAAAAGTGTTAATGATGTAAATGCTGTTAAAGTTGATTTAGAAGATGATGGTAGAGTAGTAATTTATCATAGTGATATGGATGTAATAAATAGAACTATGGAAGCTATTAACGAAGTAGTACGTGAACCTGTTATAGGGGAAATTTATACAGTAAAAGTAGTAAATGTTGAATCATTTGGAGTGTTTGTTGAATTATGGCCTGGTTGTGAAGGATTTATCCATGTTTCTAAATTAGATAAAAAACGTGTAAATCATCCAAGAGATATAGTCAAAGTTGGTGATATTGTTAGAGCCAAAGCTATTGAATGGGATAAAAAAGGTAAAATTAATTTAACATTAGTATTTGATGATACAGAAAAAAAGGATACTGATAAATAATTATATATAAGAAAATAATTAGTAGTATTTAATATTACAAATTATTTTTCTTTTTATAATATTATACAAATATTTATAAATTAATAAGTTTTATAAAATTTATTGAAGTAAATGTTTAGTTATGTTATTATATTTATGTGAAAGAAGGATAAAAATGGAAAGAAAAAAAATAGATAAATATATATTAGATAGACTTAAAAGATTACTTAAAAATAGTTATTCACCATATTCAAATTTTAAAGTTTCTGCACTAATTAAAACTAAAGATGGAAACATGTTTGGTGGTGTTAATATTGAAAATGAAAGTTATATGTATGGTTGTTGTGCTGAGGAATGTGCTTTAGCAAAAATGGTATCTAGTGGATATACTAAAAATGAAATTGAATCACTTTATATTATGGTAGATAAAATTAAACCAAGTACACCTTGTTTTTTATGTAGACAATGGATTTCTGAATTTATGGATAAAGATGCAGATATCTATTGTATAGGAAATACATTCGATTATAATGTATATAAAGTATCTCAATTATGTCCATATACATTTGGAGAGGATGATCTAAATGAAGCAAAAATTGATTAAGTTATTAGATAATTGTTATAGTGAGATAGATAAATTTAAATGTAGTGTAATAACAGTTACAAATGATAACAAAGAATTTAATGGAGTAAATATTAAAAATAGTGTATATAGAGATTCAATATATGCAGAAGTATCATCTATAACAAATGCAGTATCAAACGGTTATAAAAAAGGGGACTTTAAATCAATGCACATTCTTACTAATAGTGATAATTATAAAATATGTTCAGAGATTATAAAAGAATTTTTTGATTCAGATAAATTAATATATATTTATTTATTAAATAGTGATGGAGTAAAGATCATGAGAGTAGCAGATTTATAGAATATGGAGGCATGCTATGAAAAGTGGATTCGTAAGTATAGTAGGTAGACCAAATGTAGGGAAATCAACACTTTTAAATAATATTATAGGTAGAAAAGTTGCAATAACATCATCAACACCACAAACAACTAGAAATATAATACAAGGAATATATAATGATAATGATTCACAAATAATATTTGTTGATACACCTGGTATTCATAAACCAAAGTATAAATTAGGTAAATATTTAAATAAACAATCATATATGATGATAGATGATGTTGATATAATATTATTTGTAATAGATGCATCAGCAAAGTTAGGACCAGGGGATAAGTTTGTATTAGAAAAAATAAAAAGTGCGAAAAAAAATACAATACTAGTTATTAATAAAATAGATAAATTAACTAATGATGAAATATTACTTAAAATTGATGAATATAAAGATTTGTATGAATTTAGTGATATTGTCCCAATCTCTAGTTTAAAAGATAGAAATGTTGAGGAGTTAATAAAAGTAATTAAAAAATATATTAAAGATGATATTCAATATTACTCAAAAGATGAAGTTACTAATGTTAGTACTAAGTTTATGGTTAGTGAATATGTTAGAGAAAAAATACTTAATTTAACTAATGATGAAGTACCTCATTCTGTAACTTGTGTAGTAGAAAATATTGAATATAAGAAAAATGTTGTCAATATATTAGTATGTATTATCGTTGATAGGGAAAATCTTAAAAAAATAATAATAGGTAAAAATGGTAGTATGTTAAAAAAAATAGGGATACAATCAAGATATGATTTAGAAAGATTATTTGGTAAAAAGGTATTTTTAGAAACATATGTTAAATGTATTAAAAATTGGAGAGATAAAGAAAAATATTTAAATGATTTAGGATTTAATGATGAAGATTATCAATAATGAATAAAAAACAATAATTGATAAAAATAATATAACAATGAAAGGTGATGTTTATGTTAAAATCATATACTGAATTAAAAGATATTTTAAATGAATTATTAAAAAATCCGGAAGGCGAATGTGTTGAATTTAAAAGTGCAAAAAACGATTTTAATATTGATAAATTAGGAAAATATTTTTCTGCGATTAGTAATGAATCTACATTAAGAAATAAACAGTATGGCTGGATTATATTTGGAATTGATGATAAAACACATATTTTAACTAATACAAAATATCGTTATGATAATAATTTTAATGATGTAAAAAAACAAATATCGGATAATACAACAGATAATATAACATTTATTGAGATTTATCATTTATATATAGAAGAAAAAAGAGTAATAATGTTCCAAATACCAGCAGCATCTGGTACACCAATGAATTGGAAAGGTTTTCCATATGGTAGACATGGGGAATCTTTAGTTCCACTTTCTTTTAATAAAATAGAACAAATAAAGACCACAGCTAATTATGATTGGTCTAGACAAATTATAAAAGATGCCACTATAAATAATTTAGATACTGAAGCAGTAAAATTAGCTCGTAAACAATTTAAAATTAAGAACAAAGGAAAACCAATTTCTGATGAAATTGACAAATTATCTGATATTGATTTTTTAAATAAGGCAAAAGTGACTATTGATGGAAAGATTACATTTACTGCTATGTTATTGTTAGGAAAAAATGAAGATGATTATCTAATGAATGGATATACACCTAGAATGACATGGAAATTATATGATGATGTTAATGTTATTGATTATGAACATTTTGGTATACCATTTATTTTAAATGTTGAAAAATTAAAATTAAAAATAAGAAATTTAAGATATAGATATATGATAAATGAAAATACATTATTTCCTAATGAAGTAGACCAATATGATAATTATACTATTCGTGAATTAGTCAATAATTGTATTGTCCATCAAGATTATCGATTAAAAGGAATAATAAATGTAATGGAATTTAAAGATAAGTTAATAATAACAAACGAGGGAAATTTTATTCCTCAAAAAGTTGAAAACGTACTAAGAGATGGATATTCATCACCATATTATAGAAATCAATTTTTAGCAAATGCAATGGTAAATTTAAATATGATAGATACAGTTGGTAGTGGAATAAGAAGAGTATATAATATTCAAAAAGAAAAATTTTTTCCATTACCAGATTATGATTTAAGTGAAGACAATAGAGTTAAAGTTACTTTATATGGTAAAATAATAGATGAAAATTATAGTAAGTTATTATTTGAAAAAACAAACTTAGAAATTGATGAAGTAATGTTATTAGATAGAGTTCAAAAATCTTATCCCATTACAAAAGAACAAAGTGATTATTTAAAAAAGAATAATTTAATTGAGGGTAGATATCCAAATATTTATATATCATCAGATGTTGCAAAAGTAACAAATGAAAAAGAAAGCTATATATATAATAAAGGATTAGAAAATGAATTTTATAAAAAAATAATTTTAAAATATATAAGTGAATATGGACAAGCTAGTAAAAAAGAAATTATTAATTTGTTAAAAGATAAACTACCATCATCATTAAATGAAAAAAATAAAATTAATAGGGTAAGATATTTATTAGATTTACTTAAAAAAGAAGGAAAAATATATAATGATACGAATTCTTGTATATCATGCTGGAAGTTAAAATAATATTAGAATATTTTATTGTCAGTTTCGCCAGTTTTTGCTAGTTTTTCGCCAGTTTTTGCTAGTTTTTCGCCAGTTTTTGCTAGTTTTTCGCCAGTTTTTCACCATTTTTATAAATTTAGTATGTTTAATTAAGCATTAAAAAATTTCAAGAAAGTAAAATGATAACGGATGTTTATATATAAAAATTATCAATAAATATGACTTTTAATTGATAAAAATATAATCAAAGGATATTTTAAATCAGAAGCATATGGGAATAAGTATGGATTCCAACATTATTTAGAATATTAAAAAAATTACATAATATATGTGTAATATATAATTTAATATTTTTTTATTGTTAGATTCGATACTCTTGTTAAAATATACAAAAAGTGTTAAAATATTTTATGTTGTTAGTTATATATTTAATTATGTGAAGGGAGGCACGCCGTTATACTATTGGCACTTATATGTTAGAAATTAATAATTTAAATGTAAGTATAGATAAAAAAATTATATTAGATAATTTTAATTTAAAAATAGGCGAAGGTGAAATTCATGTTATTATGGGACCTAATGGTGTTGGTAAATCAACACTAGCTAGAGTTATTATGGGTGATGATACATATAAAATAAATAAAGGGGAAATAAATTATTTTAACGAGAATTTACTTAAAATGAAAGTTTATGAAAGAAGCAGAAAAGGAATATTCGTTACATATCAACATCCTAAAGAAATAGAAGGTGTAGCAAATATGGACTTTTTAAAGACAAGTGTTACATCAATAACTAATGAAAAACTTAATTTATTTAAATTTGCTAATGAAGTTAATGCTTTAAAAGATGAATTAAAAATAAAAAATAATATGTTATATAGAAGCATAAATGTAGGTTTTAGTGGTGGTGAAAAGAAAAAGAATGAAATTTTACAAATGAATCTATTAAAACCTAAACTAATAATATTAGATGAACTTGATTCAGGATTAGATGTTGATAGTTTAAAAATAGTATGTAATAGCATAAATAAATATTTAGAAAATAATAAAAATACATCTGTTATTATAATAACACATTATCAAAAGATGCTTGAAGAAATAAAGCCTGATTATGTACATGTACTTATGAATGGTAAAATAGTTGAAACTGGCGATATTAATCTTGCAAATAAAATATTTGAAAAAGGTTTTGATTCTATTAGTACAAATGAAATGAAGGAACAAAAATAAAATGAATATAATAAATATAGATAATAATAAAAGTATAAATATAAATGATAATGTATGTATTAAAGATAGAAATAATAAATATAAAATAGATTTATTAAAACAAGATAAATTAATATTAATAATTAATAATATAGATAGTGAAATGGTTATTAATGTTTATGATAATTTTAATTTATTATTATATGGTAATATTGATAATAAATTAAATATTAAAATAAATATATATAATGGTAGTAAATTAAAATTAAATAAAATAACAAAAAATAATAATTCACAAGAAAATATTGAAATAAATCTTGATAGTAATAATTCTACAATTAAATTTAACTGTACATATATTGGTTCATTAAAAAGTAATGTACTAGTTAATCACAAATTTGATAATACTACAAGTAATATAGTTAATCATGCAGCTACTAATAATTCAGATATTATAATTAATATTAATGAAACAGTTGAAAATGGTATTAAAAATTGTAAATTAAAACAATATACAAAAATATTAAAGATAGATAACAGTAAAGTATTAATAAGACCTATATTAAATACAAGAGATTATAGAGTAGAGGCATTTCACTCATCTATTGTTACTAATATAAATAAAGATGATATATTATATTTAATGAGTAGAGGATTAAATGAGAGTGAAAGTATAAAATTAATAATGGATGGATTTATTTTTAGTAATATAGAAGATGCAGAAGATGAAATTAGTAAAATAAAAGAATTTTTAGATATATAGGAGGTGAGTTTATGGATATAAGAACCGATTTTCCTATGTTGGCTACTGGAATAATATATTTTGATAATGGAGCAACAACATTTAAACCTAAAATGGTAATTGATAGTATAGTTGATTATTATTCAAATTATTGTTCAAATGCACATAGAGGAGATTATAACATAAGTCTTAAAACTGACATGATGTATGAATCTGCAAGAAAAAAAGTAAAAGAATTTATAAATGCTAAAAATTTAGAAGAAATAGTGTTTACAAGTGGGGCAACCGAATCATTAAATATGATTGCATATTCTTATTTTAGAAATGTTTTATCAGAGGGTGATGAAGTTCTACTTACTAAGAGTGAGCATGCATCTAATATTTTACCTTGGTTTAGATTAAAAGAAGAAAAAAATATAGAAATAAAATATATAGATTTAGATGAAAATTATAGAGTAACTACTGAAAATATATTAAAGAAAATTACTGATAAAACTAAACTTATTTCACTTGCACATGTTACTAATGTTGTAGGTGATATTAGAGATATTAAAACAATATCAAAGATTGCACATGAACATGGAATATTAGTTTGTGTTGATGCATCTCAATCTGTACCACATATGAAAGTTGATGTACAAGATTTAGATTGTGATTTCTTAGTTTTCTCTGGACATAAGATGTGTGGGCCTACTGGAATTGGTGTTTTATATGCAAAGATTGAATATTTAGAACAATTTGTACCTTATAATCTTGGTGGTGGAATGAATGCAACCTTTTTAAATAATGGAGAAGTTGAATATAAATCACTACCACATAGATTAGAAGCTGGTACTCCAAATATTGCTGGTGCGATTGGACTTGGTGCAGCTGTTGATTATTTAAGTGGACTTGATATGAATCTAATTCATGAATATGAAATGAAGCTTAGAAAATATTTAGTAAAAAAATTAAAAGAAAATGATAAAATAGAAATATATAATGAAAATGGTGATACTGGGATAGTTGCATTTAATATTAAGAATGTATTTTCACAAGATACTGCAATATATTTAAATGATTATAATATATGTGTAAGGGCTGGTAATCATTGTGCAAAAATATTAAAAGAAGAAATAAATATTAAGAATACTTGTAGAGTTAGTTTATATTTTTATAATACAAAAGAAGAGTTGGATAAATTAATTAGTGTTTTAGAAGATTGTGATAGTCTTTATAATCAAATATTATAATGGATGCTAATTTAAGAAGAACTATTATGCTTGATAATTTTCAAAATCCAATGAATAGAGGATTAAAAGGAGAAAAAGACTATATTAAAATAAACACTAATAATGAAAGTTGTATTGATGAATTAGATTTTGAACTAAAAATTGAGGATAATATTATAAAAGATTTAGTTTTCGATGGAGAAGCATGTGCAATATCTACATCATCTGCATCTATTATGATAAAAACATTACTAAATAAAACAGTTGATGAAGCAATAGAAATAATTAAAAATTATCAGAATATGATAGATGAAAAAGAATATGATGAAGATAAGTTAGGAGAAGCTATTATATATGATGAAATATATAAGCAACCAAATAGAAAAAAATGTGCTTTATTATCATGGAATGGTCTATTAAAGGAATTAGAAAAATATAAAAATAGAAATATCTAATTAGAACTAGGTATTTCTATTACTTTTTTTGCTTTTGGACATATTAATATTTTATTTTTTTTAACTTTTTTATATTTTTTAATTATATTGTTATTTTTATCTAAAAATATTACATCTATATTAAATTTCATAAAAAATGTATGTATTGATCTACAATTATTAATAAGTATTCCATAATCTGTTTTATTCTTAAACATTAAACCTATAAGCTTTTTATGAAATTTATTGTATTCAATTATATTATATCCATTATATTTATCCATGATATCATTCCTCTAAATAGATTATATCAATATTATTAAAAAAAATCTATTTATTATATTGAAATTAATATAAATATATGATAGAATGAGATTGTAATAAAAAGGTAGGTCCTCTTCATAACAAACATATACAAACATATGTTCGATATGGGGGGGGTCATACTTATAAGACTTAACTACCTTAGGATAAGGTAGTTTTTTTGTATGTTTATTCAAACAGTTTATTATTACCATAAATTACCAGTAAATTCGACGTTAGTTTGATGTTATAATAAAAGTAGTATAGTAGGTGATTAATTTGAAAAAGAGGAATAAGAAAAAAATAAATAATAAAATAATATTGATAGTAGTAATATCAGTAATGATAATATTAATTGGTAGTACATT
>CANRKE010000011.1 GCA_947631135.1 uncultured Bacilli bacterium
TCTACCACGATAGTTGTTTTCTACGTATTTAATTATACTAAAAATATTAATAAATGTAAAGATTTGGAGGTAAAAAATGGCAGTTTATCAAGAAAAAAATAAAAATAAATGGACCAAAGATAGTAGATCATGGTATTTTAGATGTTACTATACTGATTCTTTTGGTAAAAGAAAACAAAAAGTAAGTAAATTATATAAAACAAAAAGAGAGGCAGCAGAATATGAAAGAATCTTTCTAAATAAAACAATTAATAATGAAGATATAAATCGTGATATTATGTTTAAAGATGTTTATAAAGAATGGTTAGAAATAAAAATGAAAACGTTGAAAACAACTACTTACTATGCGCTAGAAAAAAAGTTAAATAAAAATATTTTAGAATTTTTTAAAAATTATAAATTGTATAATATAAAATACCAAACTATTGATGAGTGGTTTAAATATATTTCTGACACAAACACTACTATTAAATATCAAAATAATTTAATTAGTTATTTAAAAAAAATATTAGAATTTTCTAGAGATAATTATAAATTTGATTCAAAAATTATTAGTAGAATCCACAAAAAGAAAGATGAATCAATAGAAAAAGAAAACGATGCAACATGGAATTTTTGGACTTATGATCAATTTAAAACTTTTATTAATTCTGTTGATGATAATTTATATTATGTAATATTTAATTTTTTATATTTTACAGGTTTAAGAATTGGTGAGATGATTGCTTTAACTTGGAAAGATATTGATTTAGATAACAAAAAATTGAGTATATATAAAAATTTTACTAATAAATTAGGAAATAGAACACATAAAATAATTCCACCAAAAACAAAAAATTCAATTAGAACTATTGATTTAGATGATAAATTAATCGAATTGCTAAAAGAATATAGAAAAAGCGAAGAAAAAATAATTAATTTTAATGATAACATGAATATTTTTGGTAACGTAAGTTATATGTGTCCAACTACTATTTCTAGACATTTAGACAAATGCATTGAAAAAGCTAACATTAAAAGAATAACACTTCATGGATTTAGACATAGTCATGTCAGTTTGCTTGCATATTTAGGACTTGATTTTAAGGATATCGCAGAAAGAATCGGGGATACTATTGAAGTTGTTGAAAATACTTATTATCATATGTTTCCATCAAAGAAAAGTAAAGTTGTAAATGCGTTAAACAAATTGTAATTTTACCTCTTATTTACCTCTTATTTTTTTAAAATCAAATAATTTAATGTATACAAAACAGAGAAAAACGAGTTAATATATGTGTTTTTAGGGAATCTTAAAATCATAAAAAACGATATTATAAAACCCTTCACTCGCACCAGATTGATAGGAAACTCGGACTTTTATAGTTCGAGTTTTAAAATGGTTAAATTTATGATAAGATATTTATGGATTTGAAAATTGATAGATTTGTCAATTAAGAAAACACACTTGCATATTGTCAACCAATATATGATTGGAGAAGATATATGAGGATAATTAATCTAGACAAAAAACAATTGATTAAATTTTTATTTGATAGTAATTTGATTATTGGTATGGGCAGTAATGGAATTGTATCAATTTTTGATAATGAAACACTAATAAAAATACATTATAAAGATATACCAAATAGTTATTATCTTAAAGATTTTACTAATGTTGATAAAGAAATTGAAGAAAAGTTAAAAATCGAAAGAAAAATGGAATGTTTTGGGCTAAATAAAGCTAATATTTTAAAACAAAAAATTAGTCATCTAGATAAAAGTAATTCACCTTTAATAAAAGGATTAGTAATGTATAATGGCTATACAATCGGAATTATAATGAAATATTATTTGAAATATAAAGCCTTAAATGAAGTTTTCTTGGAATTAACTAACGATGAAAAAATGATAGTTCGAGATAGAATTGAATTTTTGTTAAATGATTTAGTAAAAAATGATATCTATGTAAGGGATATTAAATTTGATAATTTTGTTATAAATAAAGACACGTTAGATGTTAAAATAATAGATTTAGATGATAAAGAAACTGTCGTTGGTAATAGAGCACACTCTAAAGAAGATTTTATGAAAAGCTTAGAAAAATTCTTTGATTTATATGATTCATATATAAATGAAAATATGAATCATATAAAATAAATACCAAGTTGTTGTCTCCTTATTCAATGTCGTTTCTTCCTTTAGGACACCATTGACTAATCTATTTGAACTTTTTCGCATATTGATATAAAAGAGTGACTCCCTTAGATTATTTTGATATACTTGTCAAAATATCTATGGGATTAAATATTTTGTCAAAACAAACTATTTAATATAATTAATAAGGAAAAGAGGAATTTTGTTTATGAAAAATTATAAGGCCTATAAATTAGAATGTGCAACTAAGGATGATATAGAGTTATTAATATCCTATAAATTAGCAACTATTTTAGATTATGCTAAAGACTTACCTAAAGGAGAAATTGAGAAAATAACTAATTATGTTAAAACTACTATTCCTATACAAGTTGATGATTATGAGATTATTATAATCAACAACAAAAAAGTTGGATGTTTATTATTAGAAAAATATGAAGATGGTCTTTTACTAAATGAATTATATCTAGATAAAAATTATAGAAGAAAAGGAATAGGTACAAATATATTAAATAATATATTAAATAATAATTCTAAAGTCTATTTATGGGTTTATAAAGAAAATACTCCTGCTTTAAATTTATACAAAAAATTAGGATTTAAAATACAAGAATTAACTAAGACTAGATATTTTATGAAATATGATAAAAGTTGCAAATAACCTCTACTCTCTCACTAGATAGATACCAAGATCGGACTTTTATAGTTCGAGTTTTAAAATATTTGAATTTATGATATAATTTTTATAGGTTGAATTGATATTTATATCAATTAAGAAAATCTACTTGCAAATTGTCAATCAATATGCGTATGCTACAATATAAAAAATATAACAAAATAAGTAAATTTAAGGCATAGAAAAGTAATACTATTATATGTTAAATTATATAAAATATAATTGCAAATATATTGTAATATCAATGGTAAATTTTTTTTGGAGGTGTAAAATATGCTTGATTTTAGTGAAGAAGAAGTTGATAAAAAAATTATGGAAATGAAAAGCAAAATGATTAGGTATCATCTTCCTTATAATGAAAAAGAAATTAAGAGTAATCCTGATTTTATGAAAAAATTGCTTGATATGGCTATTGAACATAAAAGAGAAAAGATGATAGATTACTTAACCTTGACTATAGAAGAGTTTAAAGTTCTTAAACATGGATATTATAATATTTTAAAAAATTGTGAAATAAGCTTTTTTATGAAAAGTGTCAATGATATAACCTTAGATGATTTAGAAGAAATAAAACAAAAATATAAAGTGCATTATTTTTCTATTAAAGATTTAGCTTCTTTTAATGATTCTTCTCAAATTTCTCTGGATCTTATTTATAAATATAAAAAGGCAATATGCAAAATAACACAAGGTATAAATAATATTACTTTTAATAACTCAGAAAATAGAGAAAAAGAAATTTTTGGTATTTTAATTACTAGAATTTTGAAAAATACAAGATATGATATTAATTCACAAGAAAATTATGAAAAGAAAAGTAAAGTAACAAAATTTAGTAAACCAACTTTTGATAACCCTTCTAATGAAATAGTAGGTATGCTTCATGGAAATTGCGTGTATCGAGGTTTTGCTGGAATTGTTAGAGATGTATTTAATTTCGTTAATATAGATTGTATTGTTATTAGTGGAGTATCAAATGAAGATGGTCATGTATGGAATCAAATAAAATTGGATGGAGAATGGTATAATATAGATGTTACATGGGATAGAGATAATATTATTCAACATGGTAAAAGTTATTGGCTTTTAAAAGATGATGAAAGGTTTGAAAATGGTTATTTAATTCAAGATGGAGAAGATATAAAAAATATATCACATAAAATATATTCAATTAATAGAACAAGCGGGTATATTTGTACTAAATCCTTATCAGAATCTGAATTAGCTAAATATATTGATTTTTCTGAATTTAGAAAAAAATCATGGCTAAAAAACCTTACTAGAAATATAAATTTAGATAAAATGAAATCAAGTGTTATTTCAATGTTACAAGATATAAATGAAACAATAATGAATAATATCAAAAAAAAGGTAGGGAAATTATATGGATGCAAAAGTATATTCTGAAATTTTTTCAACATTAAAAATGTTGGGTAAAAAGTATATTGACAAGATTCCAAAAGAAATAATTGAAATTATAATGAATAAAATGGATAAGAATTACCGGCCTATTATAATATAAATAATATAAATAAAACAAATATTAGTGAAGAAACGCTATCTATTATAGCTTATTTTAATATAAATTATTGGCATAACAATAATATTGATGATATGTTAATTATTTTGAATGAAGATTAGTTTTATTAAAATAATGACATTTGGAATTTACTATAGTTAGTTAAATAATTTATTACTCTAACTATTTATTTAAGTAAAAAAAATTATTGTATGCCTTACTTTATGGCAACAGTAACGAATTTATTTAAACTTTTTCGAATATTGATATAAAAAGATAGCCCCTTAGGTAATTTTGAGAGACTTGTCAAAATACCTAAAAAATTAAATATTTTTAAGAACAAAATATTAATTAGATAAGGTAGTGAAAAAATGGAATTTGATAAAAATTTAATTCAAAAATCTTTAAAAATATATAATTTTGATATTGAACAAATAGACATTGAAAAAATACAACATGTACCAATGCATGAATGGAGAATTTCAACTAAAGATAAACCATTAATATATGTTGAAAATTTACAATGTTGTGTTGGACTATATGCTTATGGAAATAATTTTGCTTTTGCTGCTCATATTAACACAGTAGTATTTGATAAAAATGAATATACTTTAGATGAAAATAAAAAACCATTATACTGTAATAGATGTCATGATTTATTAAAAGAATTATTAAAGTTTAATGGTAAAATAGTTGAACCTTTTAAAATAGGTATATCACTTGGAGTTACTCCCCTTAAAGATACTGAAAAATCAATGCTGTTAATTTATTATGGGATTAATCAAGTAATTAAAGAAATGAATCGATTAGGAATACCAGTGATGCAACTAGAAAACATTTATGAATCAGAATTTCTTATCGATGCTTTAAATAATTGTATAATAAAGTCTAAACAAAATAAAATATTAAAGTAAAAATGTAAATAACTTATATAGCAAATATTATAAAAATATATTCTAAAAGTGGAAATATGACATAGGAACATTTGCTCATCATTATATAGTATTTGAATTTACTAGTCGGTTAAGTCCTACTTTTAAATTATAATAAATGAACATTTGTTAATTAAAAAAACATACTTTTATATTGTCAAAACAATATTTATATAGGAGGTAATAGAATGGAATACAAAGAATTTGCAAAGTATTATGATAAATTTTATAAAAATAAAAATTATAATAAAGAAACAGAATTTTTAAAAAATTTTATTAGTCAAGATGATAAAATTATTGATATAGGTTGTGGTACTGGTTTACATGCTTCTTTACTACAACAAAATGGCTTTAAAGTTGATGGTTTAGATCTTAATGAAGAAATGTTAGATATTGCTAAAACTAGGGTTCACTCTAACCTTTATTTGCAAGATATATTAGATATGAATATTAATCAAAAATATGATGTTATAATCTCAATGTTTGCTGTATTGAATCATTTAAAATATACACAAGAGTTAGAAAAGGCTCTTATGAATCTGAAAAGTATTTTAACTGATGGAGGAAAAATAATAATCGATTTACATAATCCTCAAAATTCAGGTAGTAAGACAGATTCTTATGATAATATGACTAGAACTATGAAATGGCACTATGATAAAAAAGCCAAATTAGAAAATAGTAAAATTATATTTGAAATTGATGGTAAGAAATATATTGACAACCACACTTTTAGAATTTTTACAATCGATGAGGTAAAACTATGTTGTGAAAATGTTGGTCTTGTTGTTAAAAAAGTATATGAAAATTATGATATTAATAAATGTGGTTCATCAATTTCTAAAAATTTACAATTCTTAATATGCAAAGTCTTATTTTAATATTTAAAATTTGATTTATTCTTTCCTTTAGACACCATCATGAAAGTAATCTAAAATTTCGAGTAAAAATAGTATAATGACTTGTTAAAAAGGTATTTTTATGTTATTATGAATATGTCAAGGAAACTTGCATAAAATAAAAAAAGGGAACATTCAGTTTCGTTAAGGTGAATGTCTACCCAAAATATATTTGTTTAGACACTTATTCTAGCGAATGGGTGTCATTTTTTTATAACTACTATCATAATGATAAGGAGAAATAAAATGATAGTAATGAGCTTTAGAACATTTATAATAAAAGTCCTAGTTTTCACTATATCAAACCTCCTCTCTATAAAGATTGGAGGTAGACACTCAACAACTGATATTCCCTATAAAAGTATACTATTTATTACATACAAAAACAAGAGTTCATGTAATGTTTTATTAAAATGTTATTGAACTTCTTTTTCAATGTCATCAGTTTAAAGAACTACATAGGAATTTGTGTAGTTTTTATTATGATTAAATGATAAAATAAATATATAAAATAAAAGAAGTTAAATTAGAAGTAAGTGATGATGTTAATTTAGTATACAAAATTCTAGTAAAAATATTAAAACAACTTGTTAAAAAAACGTTTATATGTTATTATGAATATGTCAAGGAAACTTGCATAAAATAAAAAGGGAATACTTAACATCACAGTGTTGAGTACTTGCCGTTAAGTGGTAAGCACTTAATCTACTGAAAGTAAATTGAGTGCTTTTCTCTTAGTTATAGATTACTAAATTACTAAAGTAAAAAGTAAGGCTATGAGTAAGAAGATAATTAGAATAAGAGATAAAATTAAAAAATCTTTCTTATGCATAATCATCAGCCTCCTTTCAAGTGAAAGTTGGCAAGCACTCAACTGTAAAATATTCCCTATAAAAAATTATATCAAGCAGTTGTTTCAAGTACAATATATTTTATAAAATTAACATGATAATTTAGAAAAATAATTAAATGAATAATATAAAGAAGTATAGATAGCTACGACATTTCACCATTATGATAATATGCAAAAATTCAAATAAAAATATCAAAACAACTTGTTAAAAAGATATTTTTATGTTATTATGAATATGCCAAGGAAACTTGCATAAAATAAAAAAGGATACATTTGATTGCATGAATCAGATGTTATCCCTTATTGGATTCATCTGAAATCAACTATTGTTGAAATCAGATGTTTTTGCTATTTTAGAAGTAAAATTATTACGACTAAGAATAGGAGTAATATTATAATAAATTGAGAGAATTCTCTTTTTGTCATAAATATCACCACCCTTCTCTTATCATTTGATAATTGAAAGGGAAAACACCTGATATATTTCAAATGTATCCAATAACATTATAACAAACAAATATTTTTTATGCAATGCTTTTTATAAGACACTTGCAAAAAAGATATTTTTATGTTATTATGAATATGTCAAGGAAACTTGCATAAAATAAAAAAGGATACATTTGATTGCACGAATCAGATGTTATCTCTTATGGATCATCTGAAATCAACTATTGTTGAAATCAGATGTTTTTTCTATTTTAGAAGTAAAATAATTACGACTAATAATAGGAGTAATATTATAATAAATTGAGAGAATTCTCTTTTTGTCATAAATATCACCAACTTTCTCTTATCATTTGATAATTGAAAGGGAAAACACCTGATATATTTCAAATGTATCCAATAACATTGTAACAAACAAATATTTTTATGCAATACTTTTTATAAGACACTTGCAAAAAAGATATTTTTATGTTATTATGAATATGTCAAGGAAACTTGCATAAAATAAAAAAGGATACATTTGATTGCACGAATCAGATGTTATCTCTTATGGATCATCTGAAATCAACTATTGTTGAAATCAGATGTTTTTTCTATTTTAGAAGTAAAATAATTACGACTAATAATAGGAGTAATATTATAATAAATTGAGAGAATTCTCTTTTTGTCATAAATATCACCAACTTTCTCTTATCATTTGATAATTGAAAGGGAAAACACCTGATATATTTCAAATGTATCCAATAGCATTATAACAAACAAATATTTTTTATGCAATGCTTTTTATATTATTAAAATTAAGAAAATACATTTTCATATTAGGAGGTAATATTATGTGGGGAGCTATTATTGGAGATTTAGCAGGTTCTATATATGAATATCAACAAAGTAAACAATTTTCAAAATTAAGTCCTAAAGAACTTATTAATGAAAAAAGTTTCTATAGTGATGATACTATATTAACTATAGCTATTTTAGATGCTATTTTAAATGATAAAAATTATGAATATTACTTGAGGAAATACGCAAAAAACTTTTTAACATATAAACCTAAATTTACACCATATTTTAAAAGTACTTTTTCGCCTGGATTTGCAAAATGGGTATTAGATCAAAAAGATGGAAAAAGCACTGGTAATGGTGCGATGATGAGAATTTCTCCAGTTGGCTATTTATTTAATAGCAAACAAGATATAATTAATAATGCACATTTGGCTACTATACCATCCCACAATTCTCTAGAAGCAGTAAATTCTGCTACCACAATTGCACTAATTATTTTTTTAGCGCGCTTAGGTTTTTCAAAAGAAGAAATAATAAAAGAATTAAACTTAAAATTAAGTTATTCTGATTTTAATGGATTTAATGCAACATGTTATAAAACAATTGATAATTGTTTATATGCATTGTTTACTTCTAATGATTTTAAAGAATCATTGCTAAAAGTTATATCTTTTGGTGGTGATACAGATACAAATGCTTGTATAGTTGGATCAATGGCAGAGGCATTATATGGTATTCCTAGTGAATTAATAAAAGATGCAAAGAAAAAAATTCCTAATGACTTTAGTAATTTATTAGATAAAGGTTATTCTAAAGTTTTAAAAAAACAATAGTATAAAAAAGAGCTGAACGAATTATTTATCTTCGTTATAGTTCTTTTAAATTATTTTTTAAAATTTATCCCATTATTTCTCCACCATTATTATGTAATACTTGACCTGTAACATAACTTGAATCATCGCTTGCTAAAAAAACAAATGTTGGTGCAAGTTCATAAGGCATAGCTCCCCTTGCCATAGCTGAATTAGATCCAAGAGATGGGATTTTTTCTTTTACCCAACAAGCTGGTTGTAATGGTGTCCAAAAAAATCCTGGTGCGATTGCATTAACTCTTATATTTTTTAAAGCTAAATTTCTAGCAAGAGCTCTCGTAAAACCAACTATTGCTCCTTTTGTAGTAACATAATCAATAAGTTGTGGATCTCCATAAAAAGTTGTTATAGAAGATAAATTAATAATTGATGCACCTGATTTAAGATGTGGTAAAACTTCTTTTGTAAGATAAAACATCCCATAAATATTTACTTTCATAGTCCAATCAAATTGTTCATCACTAATATCTTCAAGACAATCAGCTTGATACTGTACACCAGCATTATTAACTAATATATCTATCTTACCAAATCTTTCTAAAGTATCTTTAACAATTTTTTTACAAAAGTTTTTATCAGATATATCACCAGATAATAATAGACATTCACCACCTAAATCTTCAATATATTTTTTTGTATATTTAGCATCTTCATGTTCATCGTAATAAGGAATAACTACATTTGCTCCTTCTTTAGTAAAAGCAATAGCTGCTGCACGACCAAGTCCACTATCTCCTCCAGTTATTATTGCAACCTTCCCTTTTAATTTTTCACTACCTTTGTAATTTGGATTATCAAATATTGGTTGAGGTATCATTGGATATTCAAAACCAGGTTGTCTATTTTGGTGTTGTTCTGGTGCTAAAATTTTATATTTTGTACTTGCAATACCTAATGGTCCATAGTAGTTATAATATTTGTTTCCAAATTTATAATCATATTCCATAAAATCCCCCCTATTACACTATATGAATTTAAATAAAATAAGTTAAAAAAAAGCATAACCATAAGTTACACTTTTAATAATTAATCTCTAACTGCTTGACCAGATACAACTATTTTTGCACTAAATAATTGATCTTCAGCTTCAGTACCTGCATCTATATCCATCCATAATCTTACTTCATAAGATTTAGTTTCATTTTTTTGCAATATTCCAGAATCAATTATATTATCGGTAAATGATGAAAGCAAAACTGGATCATCATCGTTAACTTTTATTTTTATTTTATCAAGTGACATATTAGTAGTTGCATTCGGAACCAATCTAACTGTATATTTTGATGAATAATTGTTTTCTGCACTTTCTCCTGATTTTATATCAAATGTATATGGTTTATATTTACTTCCAATATCATCAGATGTAGGTATAGCTTTTTGTAAATATATATTACTACTACCACCTAAGAAATCCACACTTAAATTACCGGTTTTATATAAATCTTTTTGATTAGATGATTTTCTTGTAACCAATACTGCATAAGTACTTACCAAAACCAAGGTTAGTAAACAAATTATACTTATAACAGTAATTATTATTATCTTTCTATTTTCTAATATTTTTTTTTGTTTTTTTGTTAATTTCTTCTTCTTATTTTTTTTACTTACCTTTTTTCCCATATTGTTATCTCCTTTTATTATACTAATTTAATTTTACTACTATTTACTAGTTTTTTCAAGCAATTTAATTTTAAATAATATAAAAATGTTAAATAAGTGTATAGTAATTATTATATTATTATTATGTACGAATATATTTAAAAATATTTAATAATATTTTATTGAGAGGAGGTTTAATGAAAAAAATTATAATTTCCATATTTTATTTGTTTTTCCCTTTATTATTAGGTATAATTGTTGGACTTATAACAAGTAATAGTATTAATTATACAAGTTTAATAATGCCTAATTTTTCACCACCAAAAATTTTATTTCCTATTGTATGGACTATTCTATATTTATTGATGGGACTATCATACTTTTTATTAAAGAAAAAAGATAATACTAACAAACAGTCCATTATATATTATTTACAATTATTTGTAAATTTAGTATGGCCAATTATATTTTTTAAATTTGATTTAAGATTTCTTTCAGTTATATGGATTATTTTACTTGATATATTAGTAATATTTATGATTAAATCATTTTACGAAAAATCAAAACCATCTTCATACATAAATATTCCCTATTTAATATGGTGTTTATTCGCAACCTATTTAACTATTGGAATATATATATTAAATTAAAAGGGTTATAATGAAATTCATTTCATTACAATCCCTTTATTATGCTCTCTTCGGTAATTTTCTAAGTATTACATCATCTACAATAAAATTAATTACAGATATAAGTATTGACACAAGTAGTGACATAAAAAATCCGTGCATTTCAAAATTAGATCCAAACAATAAAGATACTATAAAAATAATAAATAAATTTATAAATGGATAAAATATCCCAAGTGTAAGACCTGTTATTGGTAATGTTAAAAATACAATAATAGGTTTTATTAATTTATTTAATATATATATAATAATTGAAATTAATAATGCATAAAAACCAAACCACTTATGATTAATATAAAATGATTTAGGAAATATCACTGTCATTAATATTAATATTAATCCATACAAAATAATATGTACTATCCAATCTACAATATTGTATATTCTATCCTTGTTAAACATAATAAAATCCTCTTTCTTTAATATATCCTATATTAATAATACCACATATAAAAATAAAAATGAAGATATACGTATTATATTTTCATTTAAAATTATGCAGTTAATTTATAAAATATGTTTTACATTAATAAATAAAAAATTATATTTAATAAAGAAAAAATATCTATTTTGTGATACAATTATATTGTATAGGAGTTGTATGGTATGAATAAAGTTGGAGAAAAAATTAAAAAGAATAAAAAGAATGATAATATTAAAATAATAAGAATTGCTGGTGTAACTTTTAATAATGATGATGGAACATCAAGGCAAAAAATATTGGCTAAATGTTTAGCTAATGGAAAAACTAAGGCAAAACTTATCAAATATAATTTTGATGGTGAAAAAGCTATCAGAGTTATTACTGAATATGGTACTATAGGTAATATACCTAGAGAAGAGATCCAAAATGTATTATCTAAAGTTGATATGATGGAAGATATAAATATGGATATTAAAGCTTTCAAAGATGATAATTCAAAGAAAACTTTTTATTGTGATATGATAATAAAATATGCAAAATCTAGAAGAGAAATGAAACTAAAAAAAATACAGGATAAATCTAAATCATTTACTACAGAAATTATAAAAGAATGCAATGATAGTGATTGTAATGATGTTATAGATTATTGTATTAAAGCTAAAATTTTGAATAAGAATGAATTATATAATGGTCTATCTAATCAAGAAATTAAAGATACATATGCTAAGATTTATGAATGCAATGACTATATATTTTCATGTAGTATATATAATAATGAAGCAAAAAAACATTATGAAGTATTCTTTAAAGAAAATGATCATGAAGTATATCTTGGATATATTCCAATTAAACATAATAAAATAGTTAATGATATAATAAACAATAAAAAAATTATTAATGGTGGTATACAATTACTAGGTGGTAGATACAAAGAATATGATTACAATGAAAAAATGTGTAAAGGAATAGATGAATATACTATTAGTATAAGAATCAAATATGAATAATATTATATAAATATATAGAAAGTTGTATAAGTTAAAATTGAAAGAAAAAATTTATACAATTTTTTATATACATTTAATTTGTAATTTGATACAATTATAATTGGAAGGTGATTTATAAATGAAGAAAAATAAAATAATTATACTTAAATCATTAATATGTTTTATAGCTTATTTTTTTATAAATGATATAATATCTTTAGTATTAGATAATATAATATTTTCATTCGTAAAATTAGAAGGTATAGCGTTTCAAATATATCATATTTTGACATATTTAATATTTCCTACGATATTATTTATTATGTTTAAAGATGAGTTAATTAGTTCACTTAAATTGATGAAAAGAAAATTAAGAGATTATTTACCATATTTGATTACTCCATATATTATTGGTTTTATAGTAATGATAATTTCAAATATGTTTATTATTTATATTCTTAATATGGGACAAGCAACTAACGAAGTACAACTCAATAATTTATATGATATATATCCTGTGTATATTATCGTTGCTACTTGTTTTCTTGGACCATTTATTGAAGAAATGGTTTTTAGATTTGCACTTAGAAAAATAATTAGAAATGATAAAGCATTCATTATTTTATCAGGTTTATTATTTGGTATGTTACATGTTGTTTTTAATATGAATAGTGCTATTGATCTATTATATGTTATACCTTATGGTTCTTTGGGTTGTGCATTTGCATATATGTATGTTAAAACTGATAATATATGGAATACTATTGGGATTCACACTTTACATAACACTGCTCTATCAATATTAAAGATGGTGGTTTAATTATGAAAAGAGATATTAAAAATAATTATGATGATTTAAATTTAGATGATGAAAATATAAAAAATCATACTATATTATATATATTTTTAGTTTTAATTGTTATAATTTGTATTTTACTTTTATATTCAAGATATTTTGCTACATCTATATTAACAGTTCATGAAAATCCAATATATACAGATAAAATATTTGATGAAGCAGATGGACTTAAAATAGTACAATTTTCTGATTTACTATATGGTAGCACGATTTCAAATAGAGGACTTGAAAAAGTTGTAAATAAAATTAATAGTTTAAAACCAGACATTGTAGTATTTACTGGTGATTTAATTTCTAGAGATTATGATATTAATAATAAAACTATAGAATATATTACAAAAGAATTAAATAAAATAAATGCAAAATATGGGAAGTTTTCCATTAGAGGTGATAACGATTATAAAAACGATACTTTTATAGAAATCATGGAAAAATCTAATTTTAAACATTTGGATAACAATTATGATTTAGTATATATATCTAATAATAAGTATATATTTATTGGTGGAATAAATAGTAGTATTGAATCAGAAATTAATTATAATATTTTAAAATCATTTGAGAACAATGATATATATAAAATATTACTTATGCATGAACCAAATAATATAGATGATGTATTATCTAATATAGATATAGATTTAGCACTTTCTGGGCATAGTTTACATGGTCAATTACAATTACCTTTTATAGGTGGAATATATTATGATAAATATTCAAATAAATATAAAAAAGAATATTATAAGATTAACAATACTCAGTTTTATATTTCTTCTGGTATTGGAACAGATAAATATCCTTTTAGATTTATAAATAATCCTACTATTAATCTATATAGAATAATAAAATAATTAAATATTTTTACCTGGTTTATAAACCAGTGTTTTTTGGTCTTTTAAATATTCAGTATTTTGTATAAAATCTTTATTAAAATATAAGAATGCTCTACCAATTACTGTATTACTTGGAATATTAAGGTACTTAATATTTTTATTAAAATGCAAAAAATAATCACCTATAATCTTCACTTTTTCCATACTTAAAGTTTCTAAAGTTTCATTAAAATCTAAAAAGTAATCTCCTATTATTGTTATATTATTTAAAGCTAAGATTTTTAATGTATTATTATGAAATAAAAAATAATTACCGATTCTATCAACTATATTATTAACATACTCCTCTATCTTATTAAATTTATCTAATTTAATATAAATTGATTCATTGTTATTAGTTGTTATATATATTTCTTTATAGTCATTATAATTTAATACCGATATTTTTTTGATATCAACGATACTATCACAAAATGAATCTTTTATAGTATCATCATATTTAAATATTTTTTTATATTGTAAATCTAATATAAAATAATCTAATAATATGTATTTTTCATTATCTAAGTTAATTATTTTGTTTTTATCTATTATTATATTATTTGTACAGTAATATATGTTATGTATATTATAATTATATTTATAATATTTTTTATTATCAGCTATTACATATCCTGGTAAAACAAATTCATCACTAATATTTACATGTGATAGTTTAAACTCTCTTTCGAAACTATTAGTTAAACCAGGTATTATATTATCTAAATTATTTGAAAATGTTGCATCAGGATTTTCAACTGTACTATTATATCTATTTTTTATTGATAATATACTTGAACCATACCTTTTGTATTGGATACTAATTACAGAAGTTCCATATTCATCTTGTCTATGTGGATTATCAAAATTTTCTCTTTTTATATTATCAATATTTTTTTTAACTGCAAAAAATACTCTACTATTATTTAATCTTCCTCCATTAAAAGTGCATAATTCTTCTTTTTTTGTATAGTATTTTCTAAAATATTGTATATCCTTTTCTGTCATGCATTCATCATACAATATATATCCTGCCATATCAAATAACTCTTTCGGTGTCTTATCAGATAGTATATTTTTTAAATTATTCTTATCATATAAGCTATATATATAATCTATAAATTCATTTATTTTTCCATTATTAAGTAAATCGTCATACAGATAATGCGTAGGATTAAATTTATCCAATAATATTTTAAGTAATTTTCCATCTTCTTCTAAAATTGTTGCTAACATTATTTTACAAAGTTTACTCATTTTTTCTCCATATTTTTTCTTTATTATTTTTAATTCTTTATTAACCATGATAATCCCCCGTAAGTTATATTATACATTATTTTACAACAAAAATAAAGTAAAACTTACCCTATCTCAGGCAAGTTTTTAAGATTTTTTAATAAATAATAATTCCCTATAACATTTCTATATTAACATGTATTTTATATTTTTTCAAAAAACTCTTTACCTCTGCCACATATTGGGCATTTAAAATCATCACTTAATTCATCTAAATCACTTTCAAATTTATATCCACATATTCTACATACAAATATATTTTTCTTTTTATTTTCTTTAGCTTCTTCTTTTTCATCTGGTATATATGTTGGAGCATTTTTAGGAGTTTTACCTTTTAGTTCTTTATGATAATACAAATAAGTCATAGGTATTTCATTATTATATTTATTACATTCTTTAATTTCACCAATAAATATTGTATGAGTATCCACTTCTATTATATCAACAACTTTACAAACAACATATCCTAAAGTATCTTTAATAACAGGAATTTCTAATATATATTCATATTCAACATCATTAAATTTATCTATATCTCTACTTGAATTATAACCAAAAGTTCCAATTAATTTCGGATTTGATTTTTCACTTAAAATAGAAATAGCAAACATATTATTTTTTTTAATACATTTATTTGTATAATTATCATGATTTATACTGATGGCTATTTTATTCGTTGTTACTTGTATTACACTATTTATCGTACAACCAACATTTTTATTATCATATTTTGTAGTTGCAATATAAACACCATATGATAAATCTCTCAATATTTTAGTATCCATATTAATTCATTCCAGCTCCATCTACTGATAATATTTCTCCTGTTACAAAACTTGCCATAGGACTAGCAAGATACAAAAATGCATTTGCAATATCTATTGGTTCTGCCATTCTACCAAGTGGAATTTTATTTATAATTGGATCTATTATTTCCTTGGGTAAAGAATCAACCATATCTGTTCTTACAACACCTGGTGCGACTGCATTAACTCTTATATTATATTTTCCAAGTTCACGCGCTAACGATTTAGTTAATCCATTTACTGCAAATTTACTAGTTGGATACGCACATCCTGATGGTTGTCCATAAATACTTACCATAGATGAAGTATTAAGTATAACTCCTTCATTTTGTTCTTTCATATAATCAACTGCAACTTTTGAACACATATATAATGCATTTACATTTAAATTAATTATTCTTTCAAATTCACCATTTTTATAATCTTCTATTTTTGTTGATGAAGATACTCCTGCATTATTTATTAATATATCTATACTACCAAATTTATCTTTCACTTCTTTAAATACATTTCTGATACTATCTTCATCAGTCAAATCAGGATAAAATCCAAGTATTTTACCTTTATAATCATTTAAATTATCTAAAGCTTTATTAACTGTCTCTTCTCTTGAACCAAATACCACTACTTTAGCATTATTTTCAAGAAATAATTTTGCCGTTGCAAACCCAATACCCCTTGTAGCTCCTGTAATAATTGCTACCTTATTTTCTAACATTTTCATTCCTCCTCTTTAAATATCTATAATATAATTTTATCATAAAACATATTAAATTGATAATATATAAATAAAAATTCATAAAATATGAATTTTTTATTTACCAATAATTCCACTTGATAATAGAAAAGATAGCACAAAAAATATAATTCCTAATATGTAAGTGATACGTGTAATTATTAATTCTCCACCACGTTCTTTACGATTAGCAAATAATTCACTTCCACCACCTTGTATTATACCAGATGCACTTTCAGCTTTACTACTTTGAAGTAAGCATATTGCTATTAAAATAATTGATACTATCATTAATACTATTTCCATATGCATAATCCCTCGTTTCTTCTTAATATTCTATCATAGTATTATTAAAAAGTAAATTGTTTTAATAATTTTTAATTTAACTTTTATATAATAGCATATAAAACTAATATAAAATTCAAATAACTTTTTCTTACACAATTCATAAGATTACTATTTTCTTTTATTCCAACATATTTATATAAATTAGCTGGCTTTTTAAATACATCCATAGAAACATATTTATCAACCATTGTAATTATCCAACCTTCAATATATTTTGGAGGGATAATATTAAGCGGGAACATATGCCTCTTAATACAATCTATTACTTTTTTATTCATATATTTTGGAAAGTATTTAGAAGCATTTATACTAGCCTCTTTAGCATGTACAAATCCATGTTGTTTAAATAATGGTTTATGAGTTCTATCATTTTGCCATGGTTTTTTATAAAAATCATGTAATAATCCTGCTATTGCACAAGCTTGATAATCTAATCCTAATTTTTTAGAAATTTTATATGATATATATGATACTTTTATACAATGATCATAAACTGAATCATTATGATGTTTATAATTCTTTCTCTTTTGAAATTCATCACTTTCTAATATTTCTTTTACTATATTGTAATATTCTTTATCTAAATTTATTTCCATGCTTTTACTTCTTTCTTTATAATACTGTTATTCCATTTACTATTATTTGAATTTTATCATTTCTTAAATCCACTTTACCAAAAACATCTATTATCATATTTTCTTCAATATCTTTATATTGTTCATAAGTATTTGGAAACAAAGTTAAATCAACATTATCATATTCATCATAACACTTTACAAATGCCATCTTATCTTTTTTCTTTGTTTCAATTTCATGAATATTATCTACTATCAATTTAATATTTATATCTTTATTAATATAATTTTTTAACATAGTAATATTTAAATCATTCTTTTTCTTATAATTGTCAAGTGGATGTGTATTAATATAAAATCCAAATGTTTCAAATTCTTTATCGATAATGTAATTATTATCATATTCATCATACATAATTATTTTTGGTTTGTCAACTAATTCATCGTCTAAATCACTAATTAAGTCAACATAGTTTACAATATCATCTAAGTTTTCTATTAAAGTTCTTTTATTCATTTTAAATTCATCAAATGAACCTGCATATATTAAACTTTCTATAACTTTTTTATTAATAGTTTTAGAATAACATTTTTTCATAAAATCATAAAAATCTTTAAACTCTCCATCACTTCTTATTTTTAATATTTCATTACATACAACATTACCAACATTATTTATAATAGTAAGAGGTAGGATAATACTATTATTATTAGTTATATATTTATTACTGCTTTTATTTATATTACATCCTATAATATTAATTTTATTTAATTTTGCTTCCATAATATAATCTTTTGTTTTAATAGTACTACCTACTACACTATTTAATAGATTAGTTATAAAGAATGATGGATAATGAGCTTTTAAATATGCCATTTGATATGATATATATGAATATGCTACTGAGTGAGATTTATTAAATCCATAATTTGCAAATTTTAAAATCATATCATATATTTTTTGAGCAACATCTTTAGTATAACCATTTTTTTGTGCACCTTCTATAAATTTAGTTTCTTCTCCTTTTAATATATCTAATTTTTTCTTACTTATTGCACGTCTTAAAATATCAGCTTGACCTAGTGTATAACCAGCAATTTTTTGTGCAACCTGCATAATTTGTTCTTGATATATCATTATTCCATATGTACTTTTTAATATATCCTTTAAATCTTCATGTACATAATCTACCTTTTCGCATTTTTGTTTTCTTCTTATATATACAGGAATATAGTCCATAGGTCCAGGTCTAAACAATGCTATAGAAGCAACAATATCATCAAATGAACTAACCTTAAGACTTCTTAAAAAGTTTTTCATACCTTCACTTTCAAATTGAAATATACCTAAAGTATTTACTGAATAAAATATATATAAAGTTTTTTTATCATCTAACGGTAAATGATTTAAATCTAATTTTATATTTAATGAGTTTTCTATTTCTTTTTTTACCTCACTTATTATAGTAAGATTTTTAAGACCTAAAAAGTCCATTTTAAGTAATCCTAAATCTTCTAAATATTGCATAGTATAACCAGTTAAATATGAATCAACATTTTTAACAAGAGGTATTATATTATCTAAATTATCTCCACATATTACAACACCAGCAGCATGTATACTAGAATGTCTTTTAATACCCTCTAAATGACATGCTATATCAAACATTTTTTTAAGTTCATTATTCTGATCTATCATATTTTTAAAGAAATTATTATTTTCATAAACTTTTTTTAAATTCATTTTATCATTTATATTTTTAGTTATTCTATCTATTAATTTACTATTTATATTAAGACATCTAGAAACATCTCTTATTACAGCTTTTGATGATAAAGTACCATATGTAATTATATTTGCTACCCTATTATTTCCATATTTTTCTTCACAATATTTTATTACTTCATCACGTTTATCATATTGAAAGTCCGTATCAATATCTGGCATAGTAACACGTTCTTTATTTAAAAATCTTTCAAATAATAAATCATATTTTAATGGGTCAATATCAGTTATACCTAATGTGTAAGAAACTAAACTACCAGCCGCACTACCACGTCCAGGGCCAACCATAATATCATGTGTTTTAGCATATTTTATAAAATCATAAACTACTAAAAAGTAATTACAATATCCCATTTTATTAATAGTATCAAGTTCATATTCCAATCTATCAATATATTTCTTTTCTACATTATTATTAAATCTTTTTTTAAGCCCTTTAATACATAATTTTCTTAAATATTCTTCTTCATTATTTTTAACATATTTAGGTAAATTAGGTATATTAATTTTATCAAATTTAATATCACATATTCTAACTATTTCTGATGTATTCAATCTATTAGAAATCATACTAGCTTCATTGTAATCTAATAGATGATTATTATAATATTTCTTTTTCTCATAATTATCTATAGTAATACCATCTCTTATCATATATATATAATCTAAGTATTTACTATCATCTTTATTTAAATATAATACTTTATTTATAAATACAATATTCCTTAATTTTTTAACTTTATTATATTCATTACTATTTGAATATCCTATATATATTTTTTTATATATTTTACATAAATTATTATAATAAAAACTACTATTAAATGGTACTATACATAATATATTATCTTTATATTTAATTAAATCTTTTCCAGTTATTATTCTTTCATTTTGTATATTAGATAACTTTATTAAGTTTTTATAACCATCTATATTAATTGCATATAAAAGTACTATTCTTAATTGTCCATCTTTATCTTTTAATGTTACTTCAAGTCCTATTATAGGTTTAATACTATTTTTAATACATTCATAATAAAACTCCATAGTGCCATTTAAATTATTATTACAAATACCTAAACAATTTATATTATTTTCTAAACATTTATTTATTAATGATTTAGTATTTATTAAGCATGATAATAATTCATAATCAGTCTTTACATAAAGTGGTGTATACATAGTACTTCATCTCCAGTAGTTATAATATGTCCCTTTTCATTTTCTTTCTAAATTAATTTTACCATAAATAAAAAAATAATAATATAAAAAATTAGTAAGTTATTATTTTTTTATAATTATTATTTTATATCAATAATATATTTCTTTATATATATTATACATTGTTATAAATCTTTTGATAGTTCTTCGATTACTTTTTTATCTAATTCGGTACATTCAGATATTATATCTATATCTATACCTTTTTTTAGCATTTTTTTTGCTGTTTCAATAGCCTTATTATGTGCACCATCATTCCTAGCTGATTCTAATTTATCTTTGTAATCTTCTTCAACAGAAATCCTAGTTTCCTGTTTGATTCTTT
>CANRKE010000012.1 GCA_947631135.1 uncultured Bacilli bacterium
TTAATATTATCATTACTGATATTACTACTATCAATATTATTTTATTATTTATTTTTTTCTTATTACTCTTTTTCAAATTAATCACCTACTATCATCTAAATGTATTTTATCAAACTTTTTATTATTATTCAAGCATAAAAAAGGATTCAACAAAACTAATAAATAATTTTATTGAATAACCAATTTTTTTAACAAATTATTTAATCTTCAATAAATTTTTCTTCAACTTGTTCATCTATTTCTTTTAATGTATTATCGTCAACCTCATCATCAATGATTTCCCAAGGTTCTTCATCATCTTCGACAGAAATTTTCATTTTTGTTTCTCCAATTATTTCAATACCTAGTTCTTTTTCTACGGTATAATTAATATTTCCATCTTGTATTTCAACACCACTACATGTAGGTTGTTTTAATCCTCTAACAATAATGCTTGTATCATCTGTAATGTTTGAATCATTTCTTCTAGTTAGATTTACAGCTTCAGAGTATTCTTCTTTTTTAGTAACAACACTTGTTTTACTATTATTATCATAAGAATACCAGATATTTACATCATAACTTCCTTCAATTACAATTTTTCCATTACTTTGAAAGCCCCTATATTGATGATTTATGATCCAACACCCAAGTATAGTTGTAGGTTTTTCTTCAGGTGTCAAAGTATAATTATTTTTAAAATATTTTTTTCCTTTACCAATTATGGCCTTCGTAACAATTTCTTTATATGCTGCCATAATCATCCCTCCTCTAATTTAATTTATGCTTTTAACTTACAAAAAGTGTCTAAAAATTAAATTATATGGGAGATTAAATTAAATTAATTTTTCTTGTGATATAGCATTTAAATTTAAATCTGTGATATTTCCATTGTCTTTAGCGTAATAAGCTGCACATCCAATCATTGCTGCATTATCAGTGCAATACTTTATATCAGGAATTAATAACTCAACTCCAAGTTTATCACATTCTTCTTTTAATCTACACCTTAAATATGTATTTGCACTTACACCTCCAGCTACTACCAATTGTTTTAATTTACTTTCTTTAAGTGCTTTTACAACCTTTTTAACAATTATATTAATTGCAACTTCTTGAAATGAGCGTGCTAAATCTTCTTTATTTATTTCATTGCCTCTTTGTTTTTCATTATGAACTAAATTAATTGTCGCACTTTTTAGGCCACTAAAACTAAAATTATATGAATCATCATCCATTGGAGTTGGCAAATTATATGTATGTTTTCCCATCTTTGATATTTTATCTATACCAGGACCTCCTGGATAAGAAAGACCAATTATACGTGCAACTTTATCATATGCTTCACCTATTGCATCATCAACTGTACTTCCTAAATAATCAAATTTGTAATGCCCTGTCATCTTTATAATGTCTGTATGTCCTCCACTTACTACAAGTGCAAGTAGTGGAAATTTGAATTCACCAAATAATCTATTTGCATATATATGCCCTGCAATATGATGAACTTTAATAAGTGGCTTATTATATACAAAAGATAGAGTTTTTGCAAATTGAATACCAACAAGTAATGATCCAGATAATCCTGGTGCATATGTTACTGCAATATAGTCTATGTCATTTATATTCATTTTTGATTTTTTAAGTAACTCTTCATATACTAATGTTATATTTTCTATATGATTTCTAGATGCAATTTCAGGTACTACACCACCATAATTTGCATGTATATCCATTTGTGATAATGTGACTGTACTAATCTCAATATGACCATTTTTAACTATACTCATACTTGTTTCATCACAACTTGATTCAATAGCTAAAATATATTTGCTCATGATAACCTCACATTCCTCTCACTTCATTCTAAACATACATAGTCATGAAAAACAATTATTTTCAGACTATCACCTCTAAAACATAAATATTGTACTACAATTGTTTTATTTTGTAAATTTAAAAAACTTAAAAAAATTTAATTATTATTAATTCATTTATTTTTATATAATATTTTTATAAACATACAAACCAAAAAATATCATAACTTTTAGCATTATGATATTTTTAATTTTTTAATATTCAGCTTGAAATATTGGGGATACTTCATCACTTGATTCAATTATAGTATTACCATCATATGTTTTAATTTCAGGTAAAGTTATTGGTTCATATTCAGGATTATCTTTTTTAGCTCCATCAGAATTTATAAGTCTTACTATTCTTTTATTTTTATAATCAATATAATCTCTTGTGTCATCAATGCTTCTTAATGGATCATGTCCAGTCATATCAATTGATATATTTTGGATATTCCTTGTTTCTCTAATTATTATTCTTGAATAATGTGTTGTTACATTTGGTGTATTATTATAATTATCAAGAGTTATCCAACCAATATATTTTGTTGGATATGAAAATTTATTTAATTCTTGTTTATACGAGCTATTAATTTTTGATATTATATTTTCTTTACATATCCATTTATTTACTTCATTCATTTTTTCACGATTTATTAAACCGTAATTATAATAACCAATCTTTAGTTGACTAACTTTTGTACCACTTTTTATTGTTCCGTGATTCCATGGCTCATTTAATTTTATTCTATTATTTTCTTTATCTATATTTTCATATGTGTATAAATCTCTCCATACATTTTTTGAATATGTTTCTGCTGGATATGTATAACCTCTTGAATCTGTATAATTCCAAAATATCAAGCCGTTCACATTTTCACTTTTAAAATTTGATACATCATTAAGATATATATATTTATCATTATTATTCAAATTTTGGGTTAAAAATGATAGTGTTCCATCATAAGTATATATATCCGTATTTATTGAGCTATAACCCACTTCACTTTCTCTAAATCCAGAATAATATAATGCATTAGTATTATCAGTTTTTATACAAACATTTTCAAAATATTCTTTATCAGTATCGATTGCAGTGTATTTACGTTGATAATTGAATATATATTTAGAACTATTTTCAAATACGATACTTCCAAGTGATTTATATTTTTCATTACTATATTTAAAATCTAAAAAATTTGTATTATCACTTAATTCACCAAGTCCATTATCTACTAAATTTTGTGATACAGTAATATTTATTGTTTTATTATCACCTACATTTTTACCATCAATACTATTACCATATATCTTTAGATCTTCTAAAGCACCATTAGTAGTATTTGATATTACTGTTATTTCATCTTTTGGTGATGAAGCTAATTTTTGCCTTGCTTCTATTTGTATTTTAAAACTACCATTTCTATTTAACATGTAATTTTGATCTATATCATTAGAATTTTCTATCCATATTTGTAATTTATATTTATTGATATTTTTACTATCTATTCCTATACTTCTTTTTAAATAATCTTTTGTATTTTCTATCTCTAAAAAGTTACCTTCATTTACTATTTCATTATCTTTCATTAATTTCCATTTAAAGTTTTCATCTTTTAGAGCTAGAGATAGATCTATATCAACAAGTTTAATATCATAATATGCATAACTATTTCCTTTATTTTCAACATTAAAACTAAATACACTAGCTTTTTCTTCTACTTCATCACTATTTATTGGAAGTAAATTATCAATTGTTACTTCTTCTCCATCAATATATTCTACATCAAGATTACCTAGTTTAGTTGAGTTATTGCTATTACTTGTATTAAAGAACATTGCGTAACTCACAACAAGTACTCCAATTATTATTACTACAATAAATATTATTATTGTATTTCTTACTATTTTCTTCTTATCCAAATTAAAACACCTACCTTATTTTAAGGTAAGTGAATTGGTCTTATAAGTACGACCCCCCCCATATCGAACATTTGTTTGTTCGTACTTTTTTATGAGGAGGACCTACCTTTTTTTATTACAATTTTATCTTATCACATTTTTAATTATTTAACAATTATATTTTAATATTTTATATCCAAACCCCAAAGAAAATTCCTAGCATACATAATATGAATCCAATAATCCAAAACAATTTTACTATATCTCTTTCTTTCCACCCTAACTTTTCAAAATGATGATGTAATGGTGTCATCAAAAATAATTTTTTCTTAAAAGCATATAACCAAATAACTTGTAATATTACACTTAATGTTTCAATTATAAATACACCAGCAACAATAACCAATGTTAACTCACGTCTAGTTAATATAGCAACAGTACCTAGAGTTGCCCCTAAAGCAAGAGATCCAGTATCACCCATAAACACTTTAGCTGGATTAACATTAAAAACAAGGAATCCTGCTAAACATCCTGCTAAGATAAAACAGAATATTCCCATATCTTCATATCCAGTTCTTAATGAAATAAGTCCAAACGCAATAAAAGCAATTGCAGACAACCCACCAGCAAGTCCATCTAACCCATCAGTAATATTTACAGCATTACTAGCACCAACTAATATAAATAGAATAAATACTCCATATAACCATCCTAATGGAAGATTAATTCCAAGAGTTGAAATTATAAGTGAGGTTTCTCCACCATTTTTTAAAAATATAAAGAAGAAAATAACTGCTATTACTATTTGCATTAATATTTTCTGTATCTCTGTAAGTCCTTTATTATTATGCTGTTTAATTATCAGATAATCATCTATGAATCCTATAGTAGCATATCCAACCATTACAAAAAGAACTATTAACATATTTGTTGTTATCTCAATTTTCCCCATAACACTCAATATAATTATCGAAAGTAATGTAGGAATTAAAAATATAATACCACCCATAGTAGGTGTTCCTGCTTTTTTTCTATGAGCATCTTCCATATAAATACTTAACGTTTGACTTACATTAAACTTTTTTAAAATTGGTATTAAAAAATATCCAAAAATGGTTGCTAAAACAAAACCTATCATCAATGATAAAACTGATTTTGTGAGTAATAACATTTTTAAATCACCCTATCTATTATTTCCATTACACATTCCTTATCATCATGGTGAAACTTTTTATCCTTAATAATCTGATAATTTTCATGTCCTTTTCCGAGAATCAGTAAACTATCATTACTTCTAAGCAATTCAATTCCCCTTTTTATAGCTTTATATCTATCAACTATTACTTCATAATTATCTTTAAAAATACCAGTTTTCATATCTTCAATTATATCATTCGCATCTTCAAATCTAGGATTATCACTAGTAAGTATACAATAATCAGATAAACTTGTTGCATAATAAGCCATTATAGGACGCTTAGACTTTTGCCTGTTTCCACCACATCCAATTATACAATAAATTTTTCCTTTTGTATATTCTTTTACACAATTTATAACTTTAAATATTGCATCTTCGGTATGTGCATAATCAATTATTATAGATGAATTATTGTATTTTATAGTATCCATTCTTCCTTTAGGATGTTCTATTTCCTCAACTATTTTTATTATTTCATCTATATCTATACCAATCCCTCTTAATATCATTATAACACCAATAATATTATATATGTTATATTTGCCTAATATTTTAGTTTTAAATGTGTAAACTCTACTGTCAATAATTATATCAAAGTTCATATAATTACTATCATATCTATAGTTAATTATTTTATAATTATTTGATTTATAACCATAATATACAATATTAGTTTTATCATTTATAACTTTTTTATAATTTTTATCATCTTTATTTATAAATGAATTTTCACATGCTAAAAATAATTTTGATTTAGCTTTTACATAATTATCAAATGTTTTATGAAAATCTAAATGATCAATAGTTAAATTTGTTAAAATTCCATATTTAAATTTCAATGTATTTACTCTACCCATACTAAGTGCATGACTACTGACTTCCATTACTACATATTCTATACCATTATTTTTACACTCTATTAACATATTATATATTTCTAAAATAGATGGTGTAGTATTATTTAAATTTTTTACTTTATCTTTCATATAAAACCCAATAGTTCCAATATATGCACATTTAATATTTAACTTATTTAATGCTTGATATATTAAATATGCAGTAGTAGTTTTACCATTAGTTCCTGTAATACCAATTAATTTTAAATCTTTAATTTTCTTATAATAATTTTTTTTAAGATAGTTATCTAAATATTTCTTTGTATCATCAACAATTATTGTTTCAACATTATAATTACCTTTTTCACATATTACTTTTAGTGCACCATTTCTTATCGCTTCATCTATATATTTATGCCCATCTTCATTATATCCTTTAAGTGCGATAAAAGTATCACCTTTTTTTACTTCTTTTGAATTTATTTGTATCATTTAATACCACCTAATAATTTATATGTTAAAAACTTAGTTAATAGAATTATATTTTAATCATATTATGTAATAAATTATCAATATCTTTTCCATATATTATTTTAGAATCTTCTAATAGATTTAAATATTCATTTTTATTATCTACTTTAATTATATCTATATAGAATTTATCATGATAAAAATAAATATTATATTTTCCTATATTATATTTTCTAAATGAATTTAATTCATATAATATTTTTGATTCTGGTTTAAATAATATTTTTAGATCTAAGCTTTCTCCAAATATTTTAATATATTCATCATCTTCTTTATATAATTCTACAATTATTCCATAATTATCATTAATATATACTATAACTCTATAATATCCATATAAATCTAAATTATATATATCTTTTAATCTATCTAATAGATTTCTAAAATTTTCTTCTTTGTTATCCTCTAAATCAAATCTTATTTTTTGCATATAATCATTGTTTAAATATATTGTAAATTCATTAATATTATAATATTCCAATTTCATAGTATCACCTAGTGTAAATTATGTAAAATTATTGTTTTTGTTACAAGTAATTACATATTATTTACTAAGGTGAGAATAATGCGAATAATACCTAATGTAAGTACTGAAACTTTTACTTTTAGTGCAGTTCTTATTGGATATTTACTTATAGATGATATGACGTTCAATGAACAAAATGCACTTGGTAATTGGCTTATGTTGATTGCACAAATGTTGTGTACAAATGCTTTTTATCAACAAGTACAAAGTGAAAGACAGACACCTCAAACAAGCTATAGTAAAGATGATACTTTAAATATGTTAAAAAAAATGGTAAGTGCACTTAATACTGAAATAGAAAATATAAAAAAAGAATTATAGTTTCCTATAATACTTCCGTAGTCCATAATGAATGTAAATTACAATATGAATATAATTGTGAACCTTTAATATAATCAAATTCTACATAAGGATTATCTCCAGGTTTAAAATAAACTGTTTCTTCTTTATTATCATATACCATAGATATCCATTCTATATAATGATTATCTTCCATAACATGATTTACTTTAACTTTTATTTTGTTACCAATTACTTCATATTCTGGTTTATGTTTTTCAATGCTTGCATCAACACTATTAGGTTTGATATCATCCATTTCTTTATCGCAACACATTATTCCACATTTACAATTACAATCTTTAATTACTTTTATAAGTGCTCCACAACTATCACACTTTTTTAATATTAAATTATTCATAATTTCATCTCCTCGAAATTAATATATCAGATTAAATAATTTAAGTCTATATTTATTTAATAATTTGATTGAAATATAGGTGATATATCATCACTTGATTCAATTATAGTATTACCATCATATGTTTTAATTTCAGGTAAAGTTATTGGTTCATATTCAGGATTTGATTTAATAGTTCCATCAGAGTTTATTAGTCTTACTATTCTTTTATTTTTATAATCAATATAATCCCTTGTGTCATAAATACTTCTTAATGGATCGTGTCCAGTCATATCTATTGCTATATTTTGAATGTTATCATTTTTTCTTATTATTATTCTTGAATAGTATGTTTCTGTTCCCTCTATGTTATTAACATTTGTCCAATATGAATATTTTATGTATTTTGTACCGTATCCAAAGTGAGAATTTCCCCATTGTGAATCATATCCTTCTTTAACTTGTTCATAACAGCTATAATCTTTACTGTAAATTTTATTTACCGTTAGCCAAGGTATTTGTGAACCAATACTAGCAGTTTGTGATACAATAGTACCCTTCTTATAAGTACCGTGATTCCATGGATAAATGAGAGTAATAGTATTGTGTACTTTATTTATACCTTCATATGTGTACATTTCAGTTGACCACCAATTATTTTTTGAGTATGTTTCAGGAGGATATGTATAACCTCTTGAATCAGTATAATTCCAAAATATTAAACCTCTATCATATATTGGGGTTGACTCATTTACATTATATTTTGAAATATCTTCTAAATATACAATTCTATCACCATCATTTAAATCATGAGCTAATCTTGTAGTATTTTTATATGCAATATCGAATTGAATCATTGATTTTTTATCTATATCAAATGAAGCAATACCAATATTATTTTGTGTGCCAGTTTCATTTTGTTTTGTACATACATTAAAATAGTAAGAATTATCCCCAATAATCGATATATATTTATTATTGGAGTAATTATTTGATTTATTAGTTAAAACATAAAAACTACCTAAACTTTTATATTTTTCTTTATTATATGTTAACTGAGAAAAATTTGTATTATCCCCTAATTCACCTAATCCATTATCTACTAGATTTTGTGATACAGTAATATTTATTGTTTTATTATCACCTACGTTTTTACCATCAATAGTATTACCATATATCTTTAAATCTTCTAAATTACCATTAGTTGTATTTGATATTACTGTTATTTCATCTTTTGGTGATTTATCAAGTTGCCTTGCTTCTATTTGTATTTTAAAACTACCATTTCTATTTAGTATATAACTTTGATCTATATCATTAGAATTTTCTATCCACATCATTAATTTATATTCTTGTATTTCTTTAATTGGTATTTCTATACTTCTTTTCAAGTAATCTTTTGTGTTTGCTAGTTCATGGAAATTGCCTTCATTTACTATTTCATTATCTCTCATTAATCTCCATTTAAAGTTTTCATCTTTTAGAGCTAGAGGTAGATCTATATCAACAAGTTTAATATCATAATATGCATAACTATTTCCTTTATTTTCAACACTAAAATTAAATACATTTGCTTTTTCTTCTACCTCATCACTATTAATTGGAAGTAGATTCTCAACTTTTATTTCTTCACCATCAACATATTCAACATCAAGATTACCTAGTTTAGTTGAGTTGTCGCTATTACTTGTATTAAAGAACATTGCATAGCTCACAACAAGTATCCCTATTATTACTACTATAATAGATATTATTACCACATTTCTTACTATTTTCTTCTTAACCAAAATAAAACACCTACCTCACTTAAGGTAAGTTTATAGGTCTTATAAGTATGACCCCCCCCATATCGAACATATGTTTGTTCGTGTTCAATACAAGAAGGACCTACCTTTTTTATTACAATTTTATTTTACTACTATTTTTTTATTTTTTCAATAATACATTCGTGTTTTTAGTTTCCTTATTGTAATTTATTCCAACAAGTAATATTTTCCCTCTATATGATTTAAACACTTTTGTATATTTCTTTCTCTTTATTTGATCTAAAGCACTATCTGCTGTCTTATCATATTTTAATTCTACTACCATTGCTGGTTTATCTACCATTTTTCTTAATTGGTAATATTATATTAATCCTGTTTTATCTACATATATCTTTGAATTTATATTTTGTCTAAAGCCTTATTTTCTGAATTTAAATATATTTCCATACTCTTCCTCTTTTCTCAACCTAATTAAATTTATTTGTATATAAAATATCTATGTCTACATCAGTTTTTATTCCATCAACTTTACCCTTATCTGTTAATTGCCACATCATAAAATCTCCTTTATAATTAGTAGTATTGGTATAATGAGCAAGCCATATTTTATTATTATTTTCAAGCCAAATATTTTCCAAATAGCTTTTGCTACTATAAAGCATTCCATCATATCCCTTATTTTCAACTTCTTCAACAAACACATTAGCCATATTAGTAAGTCCAAAAAAACTTAAATTAAATTCATTAAAATTACTCCATTCTTCCCAATCGAAAGCTATAGGAAGATCTATACTATAATCTTTTATTTGTTTAAGTACCCATTTTGCACTTTCTCTTGCATCTTTTTCACTATTTGCATACGAATAAAAATATACACCTGCATCAATCTTATATTTATTTGCTCCCCTTATATTTTTTTTGAATTTAGGATCAACTATAAATTTACCATCAATACCATCTTGATATCCAACTCTTATCATAACAAAATCTACTCCAGCATTTTTTAATTTTTCAAAATCTACATCTTCTTGCCATCTAGAGATATCAACACCAATTTTTACATCATCATTTTTATATGTACTTATAACATCATTAAATAATACGTTTGTTTTTTCTTGTGGTACTTGTGTATCTGTTTTAGGTTCAACTACATTTAATGTAAAATTCCAATCATTTTCATTACCACTACTATCTATAGCTTTATATATAAGTGGATAACTTCCTACTGTATTTAAATCATATTCTCCTTCAATACTTCTTTTTGGATTATTATCATAGTTATCCCCACACATTATTTTCTTAACTAAATCAATATCTGTTCCCTTAACAACAGTATAACTACTACCTAACCATACTACTGGTTTTACTGTATCAACAACTTCTACTTCATATTCGTATTTAACCTTAATATTATCATCATTAATAAATCTAAAATTTACTTTTTGCTTACCTAATTTAGTTGAATTAATAATATAATCATCAATTATTTTACCATTAATACTCTCAATATAATCTGATACTTGTTTTTTATCATTAAATTCAAGTTTTAAATCTTCTTTAGTTACTACTTCTATTTTAGCAAATTTAACTCTTAAATAACTAAATAATAAAATACTAATTACTAATAAAAACAATACTACTAATACTGTAATAATATTTTTATTTTTCATATTCATCTCTCCTAAATGTATTAAAATAATATCATAATAATTTTATTTAAGTCAATATAAAATGATTATAATGCTTTATTTATTACACTATAATCACTTTATGTCTTATTTTATTATTATTTAATCAAAAATATTTCCATTTATATCAATAAACATTGGTCTATCAGCTCCAGACATACCATCTGTATACACACCACTAACTATACTTACAATATTTTTAAATCCAATATCCTTTTTTATTACAATTTCATTATTATCCATAATACCAGTTTCTATGTTCGCACTTCCAACAGTTCCATCTTGATTTATAAAATATAATGTATTTATAACATCTTGACCAGAATTAACAATATTAAAACTCAAAACATTATCAGCTATTTTATATTTACCATATTTGTCATTAAGTTCTTTATTATTATATTCTACAAATAATTTACTATCTCCATCTAAATATACAGTATATCCATCTTTAACAATATCATTAACCTCTGATTGATAGAGTTATTTTGTTGGATAATTGCTTAAAATTTGATTTTTCAAATTTTGAGCAAATGTATTATAATTATTTTGCGTATCTTCTATTTTATTATCCTCTTCTTCTTTATCTTCTTCTTCAACTACATCATTACTATTTTCACTACACTCAATCTTTTCCACATCTTTTTTGTTTAAAACTTTATCATAAAAGATAAAACCTCCAAGTCCAACAACTAATAAAGATAAAATTACAATCATAACAACTAATACAGTATTTTTACTTTTCAATTTATATCGTCTCCATAATTATTATATCAAAATCTAATATTTAATTATTTAAAAGTTAATATATACTATATTTATTTTACATATATTTTACATTATAAAAAGAGATTTATACTTTTTTAATCTCCTTATATTTAACTATTATAAATATTATACTTCCAACTAAAGCAACTAACATATCTTGCATTGTATCATTAACTCCACTTATTAATACTTTTTGTGTATCTAACTTAAATATAAAATCTATACTGTATTCAAAAAACTCCCAAAGAGATGCAACTAACATACTAAATGATATAACATAAAGTATTTTATTAAATATACTTAGTTTAGTATGTTTATCATTTTTAAGTATTATAAGTGCTAAAATACTAGTAAATATACCAGATAACATATGTATAAATTTATCATATAATAAAATATTTTTATATAAATATAATATTGAACCTAAAAAATATGATAAAAATATAAATGCTATATATGCTGTTCTATATCCATAAGATATTTTAAAATTAGTATATTTATCTATTAAATAAGGAATAATTAATACAGGAAAAATAAATATACTTAATAATACTCTATCAATTGTAAAATTTTTAAATACAAATAATAATATTAATGATGCTATAGTAATAAGCATAACTAAAACTTTATTAATATTTTTCAATTATTCTCACCATCCAAATTCATCTTAAATGGAATAAGATATTTACCATCTTTTTTATAAATATATTTAATTATATTATTAGATGAAAACATAATAAAATCTTCATTATATATATCTAATATCTTACATCCATTAGTAACTTTTTTTAAGTTATCATCATCTAATTCTATTATTTTATAATCAAAAATATCATTAATTTTAATTAATTTATAATTATTATTTCTAATATCACTTATATTACAACATTCATCTAATTTAAAATTACCTTGTCTTATTCTAATTAAATCAGACATTGTACCAACAGTATTTAATCTTAGTGCGATATCCTTAATTAAACTTCTTATATAAGTACCTTTGGATACTGTAACATAAAATGAAAACTCTACATTATTATCTAATATTCTATATTTATCTAATTTAATATTTTTAATTTCAACCTTTCTTTTTGGTAAAGCTATATCTATATTTTGTCGTGCATATTCATATAATTTCTTTCCATTGATTTTAATTGCTGAATACTTTGGTACTTCTTGTTCATATGAACCAACAAATGAATTTAATACATCTATTATTTTTTCTTTACTTATTATTTTATCATCTGTTTTAATTATATTACCAGTTATATCTAATGTATCAGTTTCTATTCCAAGTAGACAAGTTGCATAATATTCTTTATCATATCCAGTTATAACATCTACTAACTTAGTATATTTACCTAAACATAAAACTAGTACACCAGATGCAATTGGATCAAGTGTACCAGTATGTCCTATTTTTTTAATATTTAATATTTTAGATACTTCGTTAACTACATCTCTACTTGTAATATTCTTATCTTTATTTATTAATATTATTCCATTCATAATTACTTTAATTTATCTTTTAATATTCTTGATACTACACTCATATCAGCTTTACCTACAAATATTGGTTTTAATTCTTTCATAAGCATTCCCATATTAGACATATCTTCAGCATGAGTTTCTTTTATTTTTTCATCTATAATTTTTTCTATTTCATCACTTTCCATTTGTTTTGGCATATATCTATTTAATATTGATATTTCACTATTATTTTTTTCTATTAAATCTTGTCTGTTGCCTTTTTCAAATTCTTCATTTGAATCTCGTCTTAATTTAATTTGTTTTGATATTATAGATATTATATCATTATCATCTAATCCTTCTTTTTTATCTATTGATTTTAATTGTATATCAGCTTTAACCATTCTTAAAACGGACAATGTTTCTTTATCTTTTTCTTTCATAGCTTTTTTTAAATCATCATTTATTTTATCTTTTAAGTTCATTTTATCATCTCTTTCTTTTAATTATCAAATATTGAATCAATTTCTACATCTTTACAACTTCCTTGACCAGGAGATTTACCTTTAACATATTCTTGATTCATTATTGAACAAGATGTCTTTGTTAATGCATCTTTAAGATAACCACCAAAAAATTTTACACCAGCAATAGTAATAACAGTAATTAGTGTTATTATTAAAACATATTCTACTAAAGCTTGACCCTTATTATTTAACATATAAATCCCTCTATTCATTTTTTTAAATGATTATTATGCCATATTGTGATATATATCTTGAACGTCATCAATCATTTCTAGTGCATTTATTAATTTTTCTACTTTTGCGCATTTATCTTCATCTAGTTCTATTAAATTATCAGCTACATATGTTACTTCACTCACTAAAAATTCTGTAACTCCATTTTCTGTTAACGCATCTTTAATTCTTATAAAATCATCAGGTTCTGTTGTTATTGTATAACTATCAGTATCAACTTCAAAGTCAAGTGCTCCATTATCTAAAGCTAGCATCATGATATCGTCTTCATTGTAAGTAAATGGTATAACTATTATTCCACGTCTTTTAAACATATATGATACACTTCCACTTGTTCCTAAATTTCCACCATGTTTTGTAAATGCTGCACGAACCATTGATGCTGTTCTATTTTTATTGTCTGTTAAGCAATCAACCATAAATGCAACTCCATTTGAACCATATCCTTCATATCTTATTGCTTCATAGTTATCACTATTCCCTGCACCACTAGCTTTATCTATCGCTTTTTGTATGTTATCTTTTGGCATGTTTTGAGCTCTTGCTTTTTCTATTACCATTCTAAGTGCTGAATTGTTATCTGGATTTGGATCTCCTTTTGATGCTGCAACAAATATTTCTTTAGCTAATTTTTGAAATACTTTTCCACGTGCTGCATCTAATTCTCCTTTTTTTCTTTTTATTGTTGACCATTTGCTGTGTCCTGACATAATATCATCTCCTCGCTTAGTTAATTATATCATGATTTTTATTATTTATAAATAGAATTTTTATTTTTTGTAAAATAATGGATAAATTTAGAACATATGTTTTTCAGTTATTAAAAATTCTATAAATCTTCTAATCTTTTTTCTATATCTTCAATACTTGGTAATGTATTTTCTAAAAATTCAGGTATTTCAGATAATATTTTATATTCACTTACTCCTATAGGTTTATTAATATCTTTCAAAGCAAGTTCTGCTGTTACTTTCTTTTTATCTTTGCAAAGTAATATTCCAAATGTTGGATTATCATTTTCATCTTTAACATATTTATCAACAGCGCTTAAATAAAAATTAAGTTTTCCAACATATTCAGGTCTAAACTCTGTTGTCTTTAATTCTATTACTACATAACTTCTAACTTTTAAATTATAAAACAATAAGTCAATATAATAATCTTCTTTTTCTATTTCTAAATGATATTGTCTTCCTACAAATGCAAATCCATTTCCTAGTTCTAATAATAATTTTGTAATATTAGCAGTTAATTCTCTTTCAATATCAAGTTCTTTTACGTCTTTATTGGCAGTTATGAAATCAAAAATATAAGGATCTTTTAATAATTCTTTTGCTTGTTCATTATTTGGTGTTGGTAAAGTTTCATCAAAATTAGTAGTTTTATTTTCTAATAATGCTTGTCTTTCATATAGTTTAAGAGAAATTTGATGAGTTAATATAGAAACAGACCAACCATTTTCAACTGATTCTTTAGCATACCATTTTCTAATTTCCTTGTCTTTAATTTTATCTAATAATATCTGATTATGATTCCAAGATAATTTTGCAAGGACTCCTTGCAAAAATTCATCATTATCAAATTCACTAGCAAATTTTTGCATATATCTTAAGTTTCTTGCAGACATACCTTTAATTGTAGGAAACTCTATTTTTAAATCTTTTGCTAAAGTATCAATAAAAGATGATCCCCATTTATTATTTTCAATTAATTTTAAGCCAATATTATAATACATTAGAATTAAATCTTTATTAGCATTTTCAACTATCTTATTTCTAGTTGTTATTAGAGTCCTTTTAATATCATTTAGTACTTCAAAATATTTATTATTACTATCTAACATAATGACCTCCTTCATAATTTTTTGTTGATATAATTATACTATAAATACCAATAAATTCCTATATTGTTACTAGATTTTTATTGGATATTTAATAAATGAGTATAAAAGAGACTAATTCAAAAATTAATCACTTAATTATGAATAGTCTCTATTAAATTTTTATAAATTTATTATTTTTCTTACATATGTATATTACTATAAATGAAGTATCTAAAATTATAAATAAATAATAATATGAAGGTATACCAGTTTGTGTATTTTTTTCTTCTTTTTCTTGTTCTGAAAATTCATTATTATTGAATTTGTATAAACTTTAATATTTTTTATTTCTTAAATTGTGAAACATATATTGTAGAGCTATTCCTGATAAATCTTTATACTTATTTTTTGCAAATTCTATGACTGCTTTTTGTGTTGGATTTATCTCTGGATGAAGATTACATATTTCTTTTGTTGCCCATGTATCCACCGGAAATACATCAAATCTGCTATATCCAAAAAGTAAAATACATGATGCAACTTTCGGTCCTACTCCATTTATTTTCATTAAATAATCTAATGCATCATTACTATTCAATGATTTTATTTTATCTATATCTATTTCTTTATTATTTAATTTTTTTACTGCATCAAATACATATTTATCTCTAAATCCTATTTTTAAATCATTAAAATCTTTAATTGTTAGATTATTTAATTTCTCTATACTTGGGAATAAATAATATTCTCTATTTTCAAATATAACTTTTTTTCCATATTTATAGCATAATAAATTTATACTATTAGATATTCTATTAACTTTATTATTAGCTGATATTATATATGAAATAATCATTTCAGTAGGATCTTGTCTTAACATTCTAAGTCCTACCGAATTATTTGCACATTCATATAGTTTGTTATCCATTTTAATTATATTATCCCTTAATAATTTATAATTTGTATCTAAATCAAAATAATATCTTACTATATTTTCTAGATTATCTTCTACATTAGATTTGACTATTAGAGTATTCTTATCCATTCTTACATTTATAACTCTATCTTTTATTACAATATCATAACTACCATCATCAATTTCAAAATATCTAAATAGTTGTCCACATGTAATTGTATCAGTTAAATTTAAGTCACAATCATCTATCTTTATCATATTTTCACTACCTCTAATAATAGTATAACATATTTTTTGATATATTTTATTTTTAAATTTTATAATCTTATATACTTATTTTAGATATGTATTTTTACGAACTCTTGTTTGACAAAAAAAAGTTCGTATGCTATAATGGCGGCAAGGAGTTGATAAAATGGAAAAATTAACTGAAAAACAAAATAAAATATTAGATCTTATTAAAAAATATAAAGCTAAACATGGATATCCACCAACTATTCGTGAGATATGCAAGGAACTTAACTTAAAATCAACAGCTACTGTTCATACTCATTTGAATAATTTAGAAAATAAAGGATATATTAAAAGAGACAACACTAAGAATAGATCCATTGAATTATTAGTAAAAAATAATTATGATATTCAAAATCAAAGTTCTATTGAAATACCATTACTAGGTAAAGTATCAACTAAAACTAATCCTATTCAGGCTATTGAATTTCCTAATGAATACTTTAACGTACCTACTTCACTTGTTCCTAAAAATAAAGATTTATTCGCACTTAAAGTAAGAGGAAATAGTATGATTAACATAGGAATTCATGATAATGATATAGTAATAGTTAAAAAGCAAAAAAGTGCAAGAAACAAGGATATAGTTGTGGCAATCCCAGATAAAAATGAGGTTACTGTTAAAACTTATTATAAAGAAAAAAATATTATTAGATTACAACCAGAAAATGATAATATGCAACCAATAATTGTAAAGGATATTACTATTCTTGGTAAAGTTGTTGGTTTATTTAGAAAAATATAATAAAAAATAATTGGTAAGTTATTTGCTTATCGATTATTTTTAATTATTAATGTAAATATTAAATCTAATAAAAATACTATTGCAAAAAGATAAGATTCTGCTTTTGTTATATTTTTAATATGTTTATCAAAAAATGGTTTTATAAAATATATAAAGAATAATGCTAAAAATCCCCACATAATAGATACTTCAAGACAAATATATTTACCAAAATTATATTTATGTTTAGTATAATCCCATAAATCTATATTAAACATTATATGTATGAACCAACCATATATTAATTCTATTAAAGTTAATATAATAATAGATAGTATAAAATATAATATTACTCTAATATATTTATTTATTTTTAATTTTTTATATATTATGTTGTGTAATATTATTAAACACAATGCACCTATTCCATATACTGCAGTTACTGGTCCAAAAAATATTCCACTATGTCTTTTAGACATATTAAATTTATAAATTGTTGATTCCATAATAAATCCTAATATTGAATACAGTAAGAAACTATTAAAATAATACATATTATTCACCATTAATAATATGCATTATTAACCCTTCATTATGCAAAAATAATGAAAAACAAAATAAATTGTCTTGAGAAATAAGAATGATAATAGTAGTCGGAGTGTAATAGTTTGGTATATGATTATAAATAAATTTTTAAGTGGGCATTTAATACTTGATAAAAAGAATAAATTATTTCTCAAGACACCTATATAATAACACGTTGAAATTATAATGCAAATTTTGATAAATTTACTTAAATTATTATTAATTTTACAATTTTTGCTAAACAAAAATCATAATTTTGAATATCAATTTAGACTTTTTGAATAACAAATTCATAAAAAGTTAAGAAAAAAAATTAAATTTTTTTTAATTTTTTTTAAATCACTTTTTGCACAGTTCAACTGTAAAGATTTAAATTTAAAGTTCAGATATAAATAAATCTTTATTATTTTAAGCCATAATGATTTATAACTCTCATCAGTTAGTTTAAGATCTTTTACTAATTTACGATGTGATTTCTCATCATCATGGATTATTATTGAGTTCTTTTTAATATGGTTTTTAAATGTGGCTATTGTTTTATCAATTGATATTTTTTCTAAATTTTCAACTATATTTATAAGGTTATTTCTATCACATCCGATACCTATACAATATTGATTATTAGACAACTCACATAATTTCTTACCATTTTTAGTTTTTATTTTACTTTTTACTACTGAGTAAAACATTTCATCTATATAAACTTTGGTTTTTAATACTATGTTATTTTGCCAATTTTTAAGTACTAAAATACCATAACTTTTATTATTATGGTATTTTCATTTTTTAACAGTTCTTAATTATTAAAGCTCACTAAATAAGGGTGATCCTCTGTTCCATTGCCCTGTTTGAATAAAATATCTACACGCAAATTTAGGACTGGAACAACATATAAAGGATAATCCGCCCAATTATCATATATTTCTCCAGTATCACTAATTTGAAATATGTCTCCCGAATAGTATGGTGATCCAAGATACCACATATCACTAATCCTTCCTGCTAAATAATAGTTGATATTTGATGTATAAAATTTTCCTCCCACAAATACTGCCTCATCTGCTGATAATAATCCTATTTTTAAGTCGTATTTTCCTCCATATAATTTATCTGTGTTCGGACATATATAGCTTGGCTCTGGTACATGTCCACTATCTGTATTTAATCTACCATATGCTCCATAATTTAAATCACCAGTGCTATTTATATTCTTTGTTGTTGTATCATTACAATATCTTGTATTTGCAAATATTTTATCATAATCAGTCATATTTGTTTCATACCAACTATCTAAATATTCCTTTATTGTACTATTATTATCTTGACTATTTGAATCTAATATTGCTTTTCCTTTTGCTTGATATGCATGATAATTTATTTTTGTTGCTGATTCTACTGTTGTTACTTGATATAATACATCGCTTTTGCTTGTTGATGTTCTAAATTGTGTATATTTTCCCTCACATAATGCCTTGTTATTGTTACACTCTGTACCTGTATGTAGTTGCGGATTTACTAATGTATATCCTCCATTAGTTGTATCTAATGTTACATTGTCTGCATAATAGTAATAATTACTTGTTGATGATATACTTTTTGAAAAACTTTCCTCTGAAACATCTCCCATTGTATATCCTGTTCTTGTTTTATATGTATATCCAGTGTATTCTTCTGAATATGCGCTTTCATTAAATTTACTTTCTCCAATAGAACCGTCTGCAATTATTCTTATTGTTCCATCCCCATTAATTCTTACTATCCTAAATATCATATCTTCTCCTGGCTTTGCTCCTACTTCTTTTATATCTGCTTTACATTCTTCTGCACTAGAATATCCGTATCTATCTGAGTAATAATGTTCACAATCATAGTTTGCATCATCCATACTATAATAAACATATGGATAACCGGTCTTACTTGGTATTAAATATGCTTTTGGTGCATCACTAGGCCATTTAAGTCCATCTATTCTTAAATAATTATCTTGTACATTTCCTCTAAAGTAATATGTTTCTCCATCATCATCTATATCTTGTATTAACCCTTCATCTGTTTCAGCTGTTTTACTGAAATCAGGTTTTTGTGTACTAGGTTTATTATTATCTTTAATTACTTTTGATAGTAATTCTGCTTGTTTATTTTGATGTCCTACTACTGTTATTTTTCCTGAAAATGTCTTTTCCATCATATCTGATTGGTCTAATTCATTTTCACTTATCCAAATATATAATTCATAACTTTTATTTTTAGTTGATTCTATTTCTTCGTTGTTGGTTAGAAGCAATTTATTTTCTAATACATTTCTGAAATTACCATTACTTATTTTTTCATCACCTGAATATAGTGCCCATTTAAATTCTAAATCTGCTAGTTCAGGAGGTAAACTAATATCTGTTATATTGATATCAACATATGCTTTAGCTGTTCCTGTATTGTTTACTTGAAAACTTATCTTGCTAGCTTTCTCTTTTATATCTTTATCATATATTGGTTGTATATTACTTACATTTATTGCATT
>CANRKE010000013.1 GCA_947631135.1 uncultured Bacilli bacterium
TATTAATACATACAATGGAGTAAGCTATACAATGATAGATAAAGGAGATAAAATAGGAAACAAAAAATTTATAATGATATCATTTGATAATTATGATCAGTATGGATTAGGTAGAATGATATATTCTAGTTATATAAAAGAAGATACAAATGGGAAAAAGGAAAGTAAAAATTATAAAATATATCACGTAAATCTTGATAAGATTCGTAATATATTATATAATACAGATGATATTACAGAACTAAATGAAAAGACAAGGATATTAGGATATATAGTAAATATAAATAAAGAGTTATTTAGAAAGTTAGGAGAGGATGAAAATATGTATGAAGCAAGTCAAATAATAAGAGAAGCAAATGATGTATTAGAAAGTAAAACACTAGAACTAGGAGATATATTTGATAAATCATATAATGCATATTCAATAAGTATATATGAAGATGGTGAAAAAAATGGAATAGCAAAAGGACGTGCATCTGGCTTAATTGAGGGACGTGCATCTGGTTTAATCGAAGGACATGCAGAAGGTTTGATCGAAGGACATGCAGAAGGTTTGATCGAAGGACGCAATAGTGGCTTAATTGAAGGAGAAAATAGGGCAAATACAAATACAGCTATAGAAATGTTAAAAAGAAAAATAGATAATAAAACAATAAGTGAATGTACTAAGTTAAGTATAAAAAAAATTAGACAATTAGAAAAACAATTAGTCACAAAATAAACTAAAAAAATATATAAAACTCTATTGTGATTTCTCTATTATTTTTTATGAAGAGTGTAATAGAAATAAGGTAATAGTAGTAAAAATTTACCTTAAACCGTAATATCTCATTAAATTATAAAATTTAAAGAAACTGTAATAAAATTATTATCACAGTTTCTTTTCAATATAGTGATGTAATTATTATAAAATTGGATAAGGATTTGATAGTATATGAAGATTCCTTATCCGATATTAGTGTAACACAAATTTAATTGCATGTCAACAATAACGATATTTTTTTGTATTAAAAGTATGAACAATATTTTTATTTACTAATTATTACAAGAATAGTTTTGAAAATTTAATTTGTACATATTTAATATATAGTTTGTACATAAAATACCAATTTAAAATAAAAATAAATTATAATAAAGTAATAATATAGGTGATAAAAATGAAGTACAAATTAACTAAATATATTAAAAATAATATTAAGTATATTACTTTAATAACAATATTATTATTAATAGTTACATATTGTGATTTAAAATTACCGGATTATATGGCTAAAATAATAGATATTGGAATTGTAAATAAAGATTTAGAGTATATATATAAAATTGGTGGATATATGATTATATATGTACTTATAGGATTATGTGCAAATATAATATCAGGATACTTTTCATCTATTTTAAGTAATAAAATATCACATGATATAAGATATGATTTATATAATAAAGTAATTAATTTAGATAACAATTTACTTACAACATCATCTTCATCATTAATAAATAGATTAACAATTGATGTAAACGAAGTAAATTCAGGTTTATTTATAATACTTAGAATAATTATAATGGCACCTATAATCGCATTATTTGCTAGTATAAAAATATTAAATACAAATAAGAAAATGGCATACATATTATTAATATCTATATTAATTATGTCATTTATAATAATTATATTATTTAAAAAAGTTTTACCTAAATTAAAGAAAGTAAAGATATTACTTGATAAACTTAATTTAGTATCTAAAGAAAATATAAAGGGAATTAAAACTATTAAAGCATTTAATAAACAAAAAGAAATAATAAATAAATTTAATATAACTAATAAATCTATATTAAACACTAATAATTATATAAATAAAATTATGTTATTATTATCACCATTAATTACTCTAATAATAAATTTAACTACAGTAATAATTATATATATTGCATCTAAAGAAATAATAAATGACTCATTCAATGTAGGTACTATGGTAGCTTATATAGAATATATGATGCAAGTATTAACTGCTTTTCTAATGTTTTCATTATTATTTGTAATAATTCCTAAAGTAAGTGTTGCAAATAAAAGAATAAAAGAAATAATGAATATAGATAATAATAAAGAAAATAATGGTAAATTAAAATTATCAAATAATATAGTAATAGAATATAAAAATGTATGTTTTTCATATGATAAACATAAACAAGATCTTAAAAATATTAATTTTAAAATAAATAATAATGATAAAATAGGAATAATTGGATCATTTGCTAGTGGGAAAACAACACTTTTAAATACCTTATTAAAAATAAATAATATAACTGATGGAAAAATACTTATTAATAATAAAGATATAGATGAATATGATATTAAAAATTTACGTAAGAATATAAGTTTATCACCACAAGAAAATATAATATTTTCAGGTACAATAAAAAGTAATATTAAATATTATAATAAAAATTTAAAAAATGATGAATTAATAAAAATTTGTAAAATTTCAAAATTAGATACTTTTGTTGATTTAAATAATATTGATAAATATAAAGTAGAATATGAAGGTAAAAATCTAAGTGGTGGTGAAATAAAAAGATTATCTATCGCACGTACTTTAGCTAAAAAAGCACAAATATATATATTTGATGATTCTACATCATCAATTGATTATAAAAATTCAAATAAAATAATAGACAATATAATAAAATATTTAAATGATAAAATAGTTATAATAGTTAGTCAAAGAATATCTAATATTAAAAAATTAGATAAAATAATAGTTATGGATAATGGAAAAATAGATTGTATTGGAAATCATGAATATCTACTTAAAAATTCTAAAATTTATAAACAAATATATGATTCACAAAAAATTTGAGGTGAAATATGATGAAAGATTTAAAAAAATTATTAGTATATATTAAACCATATAAGATAAGTATTATAATTGTTTCACTAATGTCTATTATATATTCATGTTTATTTGTTATATCACCTAAAATACTTGCTTTAGCAACTAATAGATTAGTAGACAAGAAAATAATAAAAATAACTAATTTAGATATTAAATATATAGTTAATATTTTAATTATATGTGCATTAATATATATACTAACTAGTATTATAGAATATGTTAATAGTTTAATAATAAATAGAATATGTAATAAGTTATCATATAATTTAAGAAAAGATATAAGTAAAAAAATAAATTCATTACCACTTAAATATTATGATCAAAATGAATATGGTGAAATAATATCAAGAATTGGTGAAGATGTTGATAATATTAGTAGTAACCTAGAACAAATACTAAGTAGTATGATATCAGATATAATATGTTTTATTGGAATACTTATAATGATGTTTTCTATATCTAAAATAATGAGTATAATAACTTTAATATTAATACCTGTTCAAATGTTTATAATGATTATTATAATGTTTAAAACTCAAAAATATTTTAATGTAAAAAAAGATATAATTTCTAATATGGATAGTAAAATTATATCATCAATTACTTCTCATAAATTAATAGAAGTAAATAATAAACAAGAAGAGGATATTAAAGATTTTGAAAAAATTAACGATAATTTATATAATTGTGGATTTAAAAGTGATTTCTATTCAAGTATAATACTACCTATAGTAAGTTTAGTTAATAATTTATCATATATAATAATATCTATAGTTGGTGGATATAGTGTAGTAAAAAATAGATTAAAAGTTGGTGATATACAAGCATTTTTACAATACATACAATCATTTAATAATACTAGTGAAGAACTTAGTAGTATGTCATCTACACTTCAAAGTGTATATGCATCAATAAAACATATTAATATATTTTTAGAACAAGTTGATGAAGTAGACTACGGAATATATAAACCAAAAAAATTAATAGGAAATATAGAATTTAAAAATGTATATTTTTCTTATGATAATAAGAAGAATGTAATTAAAAATTTTAATGTAAAAATTAAATCAGGCTCTAAGATAGCAATCGTTGGTGAAACTGGTTGTGGTAAAACTACAATATCTAATTTACTTATGAAGTTTTATGATGGATATACAGGTGAAATACTTATAGATGGTAAAGATATTAAAGATATTAGTACTGATACATTAAGAAGTAAGTTTGGTATAGTACTTCAAAATAGTTTTGTAATGAATGATACTGTTTTAAATAATATTAACTTTTTAAATAATAAAAATAGTAATAAATTAGATATATTAGAAAAAGAATTTAATTTAAAAGATTATATTAACTATGATTTATTAATTAATGAAGACAATGATAATATTTCATTAGGAGAACAACAAATAATTTCTATTTTTAGAACTATAATAAATGAATATGATATAGTAATACTTGATGAAGCAACTAGTAATATTGATTCTAGAACAGAAGAGTTAATTCAAAAGTTAACTAACAAAGTTATGGAGGATAAAACATCAATTATTATCGCACATAGATTATCTACAATTAAGAATGCAGATTATATACTTGTAATGGATAAGGGTAAATTAGTTGGTGTGGGTAAGCATGATGAATTAATAAATAGCAATAATAAATATAAAAAAATATATGAAAATAGTATTTAATTAAATTGGATTTACATGTGTAATTACTTTATATATCTTATTAATGTTTTTAGTTATTTCTTTTTCTAAGTTATCAGCTACTTTATGACTATTTTTAGTTGATAAATTACCATCTACATATATTGTTAGTACTAATACATATTTATATCCAGTAGGTATATAATATACTTCATCAACTTTTTTTATTTCTTTAATCATATTTATTATTTTAATTACTTCTTTTTTTGTATCACTATCAACTGAAATATCCATAAGTACATTATAACTTTCAGTAAATATTTTAATACCAGATATAAATATCCATAATGAAATAATAATACCTACAATAGAATCTATATAACTAATATTATATTTTGATAGTATTACTGATACAGTAGTAAGTGTTGTTAAAATACAATCATTTCTATGATCTATCATATTTGATTTTAAAAGTAGATTATTATTATTTTTATATATTTTTTTAGTATAGAAATAAAGAATTAATTTTATTATTATTGTAATTAAACATACAATTACTAAATATTTATTAAATATTATTGTATGTTTTTCTAGTATAGAAATTATTGAATCAAATATTAATTTTATTGATACTAACATCATTGCTATACTTATAAACATAGAAAATATATATTCAGCTTTACCATGTCCAAAATTATGGTCTTCATCATTTGGTATACTTGATATCTTACTACCAATAGTAGTCATTATAGATGCAAAAATATCTCCTGCAGAATTAAAAGCATCTGCAATCATCGCATCACTTCTTGCTTGCAGTCCTGTAATTAATTTAATTATTAATAAAAACATATTTCCTATTATTCCAAATATTCCAGCTTTTTTAGTTTCATTGTAACGTTTCATTAAATCACCACCAATAATTGTACAATGATTATATCAATTATAATATATTATGTAAATAGATTGATGTTAATTATATATTTATTATAAAATATATTAGCTTCATTTACATTGACAATAAAATAAAACTATAATATAATCTATATGCAATATAAATTTATGTTTAGGAGGTGTAATATGATTGATATAATTAAAGATACTTTAATAGATGCATTAAAACTTTTACCATTTTTATTTTTTGCATTTTTAATCATTGAAATAGTAGAACATAAATTGAGTAAAAAATCTTTAAAAATAATAAGTAAATCAGATAAATATGGCCCAATAGTTGGATCAGCACTTGGTCTAATACCTCAATGTGGTTTTTCTGTTATGGCAACTAATCTTTATATAACTAGAATTATTACATTAGGTACATTAATATCTATATATTTATCAACTAGTGATGAAATGATACCAATATTAATATCTAATAGAGTAGCAGCGCTCGAAATAATTAAAATATTATTTATTAAGTTTATTATAGGATTAATATTTGGTGTTGTAATAGATATGATTACTAGAAAAAAACATAAAAATAATTATAATTATGATATATGTGAAAATGAACATTGCGATTGTAGTAATGGTATATTTAAATCAGTAATAAAACATACAATAAATACAATGATATTTATATTAATAGTAACATTTATATTAAATTATTTATTAGAATATGCATCTAATGAATTTTTATCAAAGATATTTTTAAAAAATAGTATATTAGCTCCTTTTTTAACTAGTTTAATTGGATTAATTCCAAATTGTTGTTCAAGTGTCATACTAACAGAATTATATGTAAATAGTGCGATATCGTTTTCAAGTTTAATATCTGGACTTCTTACAGGTAGTGGTGTTGCGTTATTAGTTCTATTTAAAACTAATAAAAACTTAAAAGAAAATTTTAAGATATTAGGAATAGTTTATGGTTGTGGAGTTTTAAGTGGAATATTCATACAAATATTGAGTATCATATTTGACTATATAGTATAGATAATGATATAATATTATTGTTTGAGAGAGTGAAAAAAGATGGAAAGAATACAAAAAATAATTGCTAATGCAGGATACTGTTCCAGAAGAGAAGCAAAAAGATTAATTAAAGAAAAAAGAGTAACAGTAAATGGTATAATAGTAGATGAATTAGGTACTAAAGCAGATTATAATGATACTATATTAATAGATGGTAAAGCTATAGAAAAAGAAGATAAAGTTTATTATTTATTAAATAAACCTAGAGGTATAATTTCAAGTGTTCGTGATGAAAAAAATAGAAAGACAGTAGTTGATTTAATAGATACTAATGAAAGAATATACCCAGTAGGAAGATTAGATTATGATACAACAGGTGTACTTTTATTAACTAATGATGGAGAACTTACTAACAAACTTATACATCCAAAAAATGAAGTAATAAAAGTATATGTTGCAAAATTAAATAAAATACTTGAGATAAATGATTTAAAAAAACTTGAAAATGGAGTAATAATAGATGGTTATAAAACTAAAAAATGTAAAGTAAAGATTAAAAAAATAGATAAATATAAAAATACGTCTTTAGTTGAAATAAGAATACATGAAGGAAAAAATCATCAAGTTAAAAAGATGTTTAATGTTTTAGGGTATGATGTAATAAAATTAAAAAGAGAAGTATTTGCGTTTCTAACTACTGATGGTTTAAAATCTGGTGAATATAGACAATTAAGTAAAAAAGAAGTTAAACAGTTATATAATATTAGTAAGAATAATAATTAATGAGGTGTCATATGAAAAAGAGTAAAAAGAAAAAGTTAGTTTTAACAATTATATTATTATCAATTATTGTACTTGTTTTATTAATGGGTATAATTATTAGAATAATTGATAATAAATTTAGAGAAGATATTAAAAAACATTATAATACTTATGTTAAATTAATAGATAATACTAATATATATAAGAAAGATAAAGATAATTATGTACATATTGGTAAGATAAGTAAAGATTTTAAGATTGAACTTGAAAATATTGATGTAAAAAAATATAATGATAAATATTTTAAAATTAAGAATAGTGATTATTATGTATATTATTTAGATGTTAAAAAAATAGATAAATATAATAAAGAAGAAGTTAATCCTAATTATTTAGTATTTAATAGTAATATTAAAACTAATAAGACTACTAAATTAATAAAAGATAATACATATATAGAAATTAATAAATCGTTTGAATTTCCAATAATGTATATGAACGATGAATATTATTTTGTAAGTTATATGAATGATATATATAAAATAGAAAAGGATAGTGTAAAAGAAGTAGTAGAAGTAGATAATACTGATATTAAAAGTTCTGAATATATTAGTGTTATTGATTATGGTAATACTAATTTAGATAATTTAAATACACAAATGCAATATTTAAAAGATAATAATTATTATACGATTACTTTAGAGGAATATAAGTCTTGGCTTAAAAATAATATAAGATTAAAAGAAAAAGCAATATTACTTACAATTGATAATGAAAACAATGATATTTTAAACAAAATAAAAGAATATAATTTCAATGTAGAAGTAACTAAAGATAGTGGAATGAATTTTTCTGATAATAATAAAACAATGAAAGCAGGTACTAATACAGAGGTGAATAACAGATATAAAGTAGATAATACAACAACTATAGATAATTTTAAAAATATGTGTTTAGGGCTTGATGTTGTTATTGCTAAAGTAGAATCAGTTACTAAGGAAATAAAGAAAAAAGAAGGAATAGCAGTTTTAAATTATCATTTCTTCTATGATCCTACTCAAGGTGAAAGTTGCAATGAAAATATTTGTTTAGAAACTTCAAAATTTAGAGAACAATTACAGTATTTAAAAGACAATGGATTTAAAACATTAAAAATGGATGAGTTTGTTAGTTGGATATATGGTGAAATTGAACTTCCAGAAAAAAGTGTGTTATTAACTATTGATGATGGAGCTATGGGTACAGGAGCACACAATGGTAATAAATTAATACCTATACTTGAAGAATACGATATGCATGCAACATTATTTCTTATAACTGGTTGGTGGGATATAAGCAATTATAAATCAGATCATTTAGATGTTGAAAGTCATACATTTGATATGCATCAAGGCAATATTTGTTCAAATAAAAGTAGGGGTGCACAAATGTTGTGTTCATCAAAAGAAAAGGTATTAGAAGATTTAAGAAAATCTATAGATGTTACAAAAAGTAAAAATGCATTTTGTTTTCCATTATATGCTTATGATAATGATGCTATTGAGTCAGTAAAAGAAGTTGGCTTTAAAATAGCATTTATAGGTGGTAGTGTTAAAGCAACTAGATCAAGTGATAAGTATAAAATACCTAGGTATCCAATATATAAAACTACTACACTTAATCAATTTATAAATATGGTAAACTAAAATAATATTTTTACATATATTTACAAAATATTAAAATAATGCTATACTTTAACATGTACTAGTAGAGGTGATTCTATGAAGTTTAAAATGTATTTAAAAAAAATGATAGAAAAAATTAAAAATGTTGATTATAAAGGATATTTTAAAACAAGTATACTATTTCTTACATTTGTTATATCAAATTTAATTAATTCATCTATTCTTAGAATGATGACTGTTAAAAATTATTTTGATTATAAACCAATATTAGGAGATTTAGCATTCTTAGTTTTAGTGGGTGCTCTTGGATATTTATTTAAGGCAAGAAAAAGGTTTAAGTATTACTTTTTTTGGTCTATAGTATTTACTGCTATATGTGTTATTAATTCGATGTACTATGGATGGTTTGTATCATTTTCAAGTGTATCATTACTTGCAACATCATTACAAGTAGTAGATGTTGGTGATGCAGTTGTAAAACAAGTTTTAAGAATACAAGACTTTGTTTATCTATGGCAACCAATAACATTTTTATTCATAAATAAAAAATTGAAAACTAGAGGATATTTTAATAATATTGCAAGAAAAGAATCTAGAAAAAAACGTTTTATACATACTTTGGTAGCTGGTGGTATAATACTTGCAGTATTCTTATTAAATCTTACATCACTAGAATATGGTAGACTTTCTAAACAATGGAATAGAGATTATATAGTTCAAAAATTTGGAATATATATATATCATGTAAATGATTTAATTAAAAGTTTAGAACCTAAGTTTTCTACATTATTTGGTTATGATAGTGCATATAGAGAATTTAGAGAATATTATGATGAAAATACTATAGAGAAAAAGACTAATAAATATACAGATATTTTTAAGGGTAAAAACCTTATTATAGTACATACTGAGAGTATGCAAGATATATCAATGAACACTTCTTTTAATGGAATCGAAGTTACACCTAATTTAAATAGAATTGCAAAAGAAGGATTATATTTTTCTAATTTTTATTCACAAGTTAGTGTAGGTACATCATCTGATGCAGAATTTACTTTTAACACATCGTTATTACCAGTAAATAATGGTACAGTATTTATAAGTTATTTTGATAGATATTATTATTCACTACCTAAGATGATGAAAGAAGCTAATTATAGTGTATATAGTATGCATGGTAATAATGGATCTTTTTGGAATAGAGATGTTATGCATAAAAATTTAGGATATGATAAATTTTATAGTAAATCAAGTTATGATATAGATGAGGTTATAGGACTTGGTTTATCTGATAAATCGTTCTTTAGACAATCAGTAGATAAATTACTTGATATTAAAAATAAAAGTGATAATCCATTTATGGCTACACTTATAATGCTATCTAATCATACACCATTTGATGATGTAGAAAAATATGGTGATTATAAAGTAACTATGGATTATGAAGATGTTGATGAGTTTGGTAATACTGTTGTTAAAACTGCAAATTACATGGAGGGTAAAAGTTTAGGTAATTATTTTAAATCATCACATTATGCTGATGAAGCTATTGGTGAATTTATGAATTTACTTGACAGTAGTGGGTTACTTGATAATACAGTTGTAGTCTTCTATGGTGATCATGATGCAAAATTACCAAGAAAAGAATACAATTATATGTTTAATTATGATCCAGTAAATGATAAGATGCTTGATGAAGATGATCCTAATTATGATGAGTTTGATTATTATGATTATGAATTGAATAGAAAAGTACCATTCATAATTTGGGCTAAAGGTATAGAACACGAAGAGATTACTACAGCAATGGGAATGTATGATTGTCTTCCAACGTTATCAAATATGTTTGGTGTTTACAATAAGTATGCACTTGGACATGATATATTTAATCAAACAGATAATTTAGTACCATTTCCAAATGGAAATTGGGTAACAAATAAAGTATATTATAATAATTCTAAAGAAGAATATATACCACTTACAACAGAACCTATAAGTGAAGAATATATATCAGAAAATGTAGAAAAATCAGATCAATTACTGAACATATCAAATAATATAATAGTATATGACTTAATAAAAGGTAATATAGAAAAAGAAAATGAAAAGGAGTAATGAAGTATGGCTAATAAAAAGAGTGATGAAAAAAAGAAAAAGAAAAAATTAAATAAAGGGAAATTGGTATTTGTAATAATTTTTGTATTATTGTTTATTGTTTTAGGAGTATATATTTATAATACGATATTTAAAAAGATGAATACATCAGTAAAAAAAGTAAAAATTACTGATGAAATAAAAGAATATGGATATGTACTTGAAGAAAATGAAACTAAGTTATATAAAGACTATTTTAAACAATTGGTTAAAACTTTAGATGGTAAGGATGAAGATGAAATCGATTATGATAAATATGCTGAATTAATAGCTAAGTTGTTTGTTGCTGATTTTTATAATTTAGATAATAAAATAACTAAAAATGATATTGGTGGTCTACAATTTATACACGAAGATATGCAAGAAAATTTTACTTTAAAAGCAAAAGATACTATGTACAAAAATATTGAAAGTAATGTATATGATAATAGAAAACAAGAGTTACCAATTGTTGAAGATATATCTCTTGATAGCATAGATAAATCAACATTTAAATATAAAGATACAGATTATGATTCTTATGAGGTTACTCTTTCATGGAAATATAAAAAAGATCTTGATTATGATGATGAAAAAATATTTACTATAATAAAATCAGATAAAAAATTGTGGTTGGTTGAGTCAAAAGGTGTTGATAAAAATAAAGAATCTAATAAAAAATAGTATATATACTATATACATTATACATAATAATAATGATAGAGTATTGACAAATAAACACATTTATGATACAATTAGTCTAACTTGTCAAGTTAATACAAATATTGGGGGTTGATATTATGGAAAAGAGTTATATAATTGAATACATGGATGAGAATGAGTTCAATAAAAGAGAAAGAGCCTTAAAGAGATACAATATGATAGCATTTAAGAAATTAGCGTTTGATTATTGTCCAAAATTAAAAGAAGGTAATTTTCTTGGTAAAGTTGTTGGTCGTGATGAAGAAATTAAAGCAACTAATTATGAACTTTCTCTACCTACTGACGAGTTATTTGTTAAAGTTCATGGTGAAATAATATTGCATTATTGTGTATATGATGATACTAATGTAATAATGTTTAAAACAATTACTCCAGATAGTATATTGGATGAAGGACATAGATCTGAACTTAAAACATATAAAGGTGTTGTATTATCTAATGAAAATTCAGCACGTGATAAATTTAAAATTGATTTATTAAATATGATACAGCGTTAAAATTGATCTTGATTTGATCAATTTTTTTGTTTGATACATTTCTAAATTTATATACATATACTCTATTTACATGATAAAATGAAAATAAAATCTTTCCATATTAAATGGTAAATAAACAATGATATTGTACATCTAGTGTATAATATTTAATTTTATACAAATATCATAATGTAGTAAATCAAGACATATTATAATTTAGGTGGTAATATGTCTTTTAAGAGTTTAATAGATGATAATAATGGAGTAGTAATTATAAATAAAGATATTATAGATATAAGAAATTATCAAGATATAATTAGTTTTGATGATAATAAATTTAAAATAAAAATTAATGATAAAATTATGATATTTAGCGGTATGAATATTGCAGTAAAATTACTTAAACAAGAGGAATTAGTATTATCAGGTAATATTAATAATATAGAATATAGGTGATACTGTGAAAAATACTTTCATAAATAAATTTGATAGTTTAATAAAAATTAGTATTAGTGGTAGAGGTGTAAATAGATTTATAGATAGACTATATAAAAATAAAATAAATATGTATGATATTAATAAAATAAGTAGAAATAAAGTTATATTGAAAGTAAATTATTATGATTATGAGAGAATAACAAAATTAAAATCTATATATGAAATAAATAGTATGAATACTTATGGAATTATTAAAATTAAAAAATTAGTAAATAAAAATAGATTTATGATAATATCATTATTATTTTCTTTTTTTGTAATAATGTTTCTATCAAATATAATATTTAATATTAATATAGTACATTCATCAAAAGAAATAAGAAATTTAATAAGTAGAGAGTTAGAAAGTAATGGTATTAAAAAATATGGATTTAAAAAAGAATATAGTGATCTACAAAAAATAAAAGAAAAAATATTAAAGAATAATAAAGATAAATTAGAATGGTTAGAAATAGAAAATATAGGTACTACTGTTAGAGTTAAATGTGAAGAAAGAATATTAAATAGTAATGAAAAAGTATATCCATATCAAAATATAGTCGCACAGAAAGATGGAATAGTAAATAATATATATGCAAAAGATGGTTTTATTAAATATGAAATAGGTGATTATGTTAAGAAAGGTGATGTTTTAATTAGTGGAGAAATATATGATCCAAATGGTAAATTTTTAGGATTATCTGAAGCACTTGGTGATGTATACGCAGAAGTGTGGTATAAAGTTCATATAACTTATCCATTATATTATAGTGAAATAAAATATACTGGTAATAAAATTAATAGTTATGATTTAGTATTTTTAAATAAGAGATTTAGTTTAAAAAAAGATAAATTTAAAGACGAAGTAATAACTGATAAGGTAGTAGTATCAAACAATATTTTTAATATAGGAATATTTAAAAGTAAGAAAGAAGAAGTAGAAAAAATAGATAGTATAAATACATATTCTTCCGCACTCATTGAAGCTGAAAATAAAGCTAAAACTACTATAGAAGAAAGATTAGGTGAAAAAGAAAAAATTTTATATCAAAAAACTTTGAGTTTTTTAGAAAAAGATAGTACAATAGAAGCAGATATATTTTTTAGTGTAGTTGAAAAAATTTCAAAACCAGTAGAAATAAAAGAAGAAGATTATAAGGAATTAGAAGAAGAAAAAGAGGAATAGTTATGTTTTTTAAGAATGCTATAACAGAATTAATTAATTATATATGGCCAATGATAATTATTGTTGTAACTATGTTAGTTTTTTTAAGATTATCATATATATTAATACATAAGAAAAAAATTGAAATATATAAAGAATTAATTAATTTAGGTTTTATAATATATATATTATCACTTTTTTATATAGTAACATTGCAAGATGTAAATTATGGTACAAGTAATTTTATACCATTTAAAGAAATTACAAGATATGATATTGGTAGTAAGTTATTTTATAAAAATGTAATAGGTAATATAATATTATTTATTCCTCTTGGATTTTTTATATCTTACTATATTAAACCTAAAAATATAATAATACCTGCATTTTTAATAATATTCTTTTCATCAGTAATAGAATTTACACAAGACAAGATTGGTAGAACTTTTGATATAGATGATATAACATTAAATGTTATTGGAGGTATTATAGGGTATACTTTATACAAATTATATGGATTTTTACCAAAATTTACACGAAAAACCTGGTTTTTAAACACTGTTTGTATTATAATAGTAATTGCTTTTGTGTTATACCTATTAAATATTTATGGAGTTATTAATGGATGGTGATTTTTTTTGAACACATATGAGATAATAAATCTACTAGATTATGATATAGAGGAATTACAGATATTAGATGAAGTAATTAATTATACTTTAAAAAGTGAAAAAGTAAATGATGCAATATTAAATGTAATAATAGTAGATAATAAAAGAATTAGAGAGATAAATAAAAAATTTAGAAATATAGATAGAGAAACAGATGTTATAAGTTTTGCATTTGAAGATAATCAGAATATAGAATTACCAGTAAGAATGTTAGGAGAAATATACATATCAATAGATAAAGCAAAAGAGCAAGCAATAAATTATGGACATAGCTTAATAAGAGAAATTGCATTTTTAACAGTGCATGGCCTACTACATTTATTAGGTTATGATCACATGAATAAAGAAGATGAAAACATTATGTTTTCACGTCAGGAGATGATTTTAAATGAACTTCAAATTACTAGATGAAAAGATTAAGAAAAAAAGAAGAAAAAAGATTAGTTTTAAAAGACTTTTAAAAAGTTTTACTTATGCAGTAGAAGGAATTAAATATACTTTTATAAATGAACAAAATTTAATAGTACATTCTATTTGTGCGATACTTGCTATTATTTTTGGTTTTATATTTAAAATAAGTGGATATGAATGGTTAGCTATTTTAATAGTTATAGGATTAGTAATAGCTGCAGAATTAATTAATACTTCATTAGAAGCAGCAGTAGATTTACTTTCACCAGAGATGCATCCTCTTGCAAAGATTGCTAAAGATACAGCTAGTGGAGCAGTATTTGTACTTGCTATTACATCAGTTATTGTAGGTATGGTAATTTTTTTACCTAAAATATTTTAAATGAATTACGATTTATTACTTAGACAAAATTTAAAAAATATCGATGGTGAAACACTATTATTACATAGCTGTTGTGCACCTTGTTCAAGTTATGTAATAAGTTATTTAGCAAATTATTTTAATATTACAGTATTTTATTATAATCCAAATATAAGCGAATATGATGAGTATAAAAAAAGAGTATCAGAACAAATTAGATTAATAGAGAATATGCATTTTAAATATCCAGTAAAATTTATTGAAGGTGATTATGATAATGATTTATATGAAGAAACAATAAAGGGTCTAGAAAATGAACCAGAAAGAGGTGCTAGATGCAGTAAGTGTTTCTATTTAAGACTATCTAAAACTGCAGAGTTAGCTTTAAAAAATAATTTTGATTATTTTTGTACTACACTTACAGTAAGTCCATATAAGAATAGTAAAGTAATAAATGAAATAGGTGAGAAACTACAAAATAAATATAAAGTTAAATATTTATTTTCAGATTTTAAAAAGCAAGATGGATATAAAAAATCTATTGAATTATCAAAAAAATATAATTTATATAGACAAAATTATTGTGGGTGTAAATACTCTAAAAGGGACAAGCTAACTATAGAATAAATAAAATTTATATATTTATGTTTTAAAATATAATAAAAGTGTTATAATAAATATGAAAGGATGGTGTTAATAATGGCAAAAGAAAATAAAGAAAAGTATAACGATGATTATGAATATGATTATTGTGATTGCGATTGTGAATGCTCAACTAAAAGTAAAATATTAAAAATTGGAGCATGTATTGGTGGAATAGCAATATTAGGTGGCATTATTACAGCATTAGTTATTAAAAACAGAAGAGATGAATATTAAATCTTTTCTTTTTTTGTAATTAATTTTAATTATATACCTATAATATTAATAGGTGATAGAATGAAAAAAATAGTTGGTATTATATTAAGATACGATAAAAATATTACTAATAAAGATGTATTTATTATGTATGATACTTTTAAAAATATAATATTAGATAATGATATATTACCACTTTGTATTACACCACCAACTAAAAATATATATGTAAAGATGAATGAAGAAGAAATATCTTCACTTCATTATATTCTTGATATGTGTGATGGAATAATACTTCAAGGTGGCGATAATTTTTATGACTATGATAAAGAAGTTGTAAAATATGTGATAGATAGAGATATTCCTATACTTGGAATATGCTTAGGTATGCAAGTTATGGCATGTTTGTATGAAGATAACTTAAAAAAGATTGGTAATAATACTCATTATTTAGAAGATGATTATGCACATACAATAAACATAAATAAAAATTCATTAATGTATAAAATATTAAATAAAGATAGTATAAGAGTAAATTCTTATCATAAAGAATGTGTTAGTTCATCAGGAATATATAATGTAAGTGCAACATCACAAGATAATATAATAGAAATTATTGAATATAATAAAAATAAGTTTAATGTTGGAGTACAATTTCATCCAGAAAAAACTTATTATATTGATGATAATATGAAAAAGATATTCAAATATTTCTTTGAATGTCTATAACTATTTTTCTATACAAATTAAGTATGGTGCACTATTCTTATCAGTATTATGAAATTCACTAACTTTATAATTGTTTAGTTTCTTTATATATTTTTGAATATACTCGTGTTCAATAGATCCCTCTTTATGATATGGATATACTACAATTAAAATCATACCTTTATTATTTAATAATTTTAAAGATGAATCTATAGATTTAATAGTAGTATTATATTTAGTTGTTATAGTCTTATCATATCCAGGTAAATATCCTAGATTATATGTAATTAAACTAATTTTACCAATATAATCATGTAATACTTCAAGTATATTTTCATGACCAGTATTAAATAATTTATAGTTTTTAATATTGTTAGAATCCAGTAAGTTTTTAGTATTTTCTATAGCTTTTTTTTGTATATCAAAACCAAATAATTTTCCTGTTTTAACATAATTCGATAAGTTTAAAATATCATTACCATTACCAACAGTTGCATCTACTACTAAATCATTACTTTTTACAAATCTATCTATTATTGATTTTTGTTTGTTTAAAACACTTCTCATAAATCCTTGATAACTATTTCTTTTTTCTAGTTCTTTATCAATATCATTTAATACGCTAAATTTTTTTATTAACCATTTAGGTTCTATTAAATCATCTAGTTTTGCATCACCAGTTATTCTATGAATTACTATTTCTTCATTTAAATATTCTAATTGATCACATACTATATCTATATATTCATCTTTAGTTAATACGTGGAACTTTTCCTTTAAATATAATTTTTCTAGTGCAGTATCTTTAAGTATATGTAACATATGAATCTTTATTCCATCTATTTTTAGATTGTTCAAATGTTTAACTGTTTCTATCATCATTTCTTTTGTTTCATATGGTAATCCATTTATTATATGTACAACAACTCTAATATTTCTTTTTTGTAATTTTTTTACCATATCATCAAATGTTTGAAGATCATGACATCTATTTATCAATTTAGAAGTACTTTCATGAATTGTTTGAAGACCCAACTCTATTGTTAAGTAGCATCTTTTATTTAATTCTTCTAAATAATCTAATACATCATCACTAATAGAATCACATCTAGTTGATATAGATAATCCAACAACACCTTCTATATTTAATATTTCTTCATATTTCTTTTTAAGTTCATATAATGGTGCATAAGTATTTGTATTAGCTTGAAAATATCCAATATACTTACAATTTTTCCATTTTTTATCAATAATATTTTTAATATCATAAAATTGTTCAGTTAAACTTTTTGTTTTATCACCAGCAAATTCACCACTAGAAAGTTTAGAACAATAAATACATCCACCATATCCTTTAGTACCATCAATATTAGGACAAGTGAAATCTCCATTTAAACTAATCTTTGCTATCTTACAGTTAAATGTCTTATGATATTCATAATCTAATGTATGATATCTTTTATTATTGTAATTGTATTTAAATAAATTCATACTAACCACCTACCAACTTATTATACATTATAATTTAAAATAATACTAATAATATATTAAAAATTAATAAATTTATTTGTCTTTTTATGCAATTTAATATATAATAATTTATGTAAAAAACTTTTAGGTGATGTATATGAAAAAAATTACGATAATGGCTTTACATCTTGGTTATGGTGGAGTTGAAAAATATATTTCTAATTTATGTAATATAATAGGTAATGATTATAAAGTTGAAATAATTTCTACATATAAATTATATGATCAACCAGTATTTAAAATAAATACTAATGTAAATATAAAATATCTTATTAATTATGGACCAAATAAACAAGAATTTAATAAAGCAGTAAAAAGTAAAAATATAAAAAATATATTTAGTGAAATAATAAAAGCTATTAAAACTTTATATTTAAAATATAAATTAAATATAGAAGCAATTAAAAATATAAATAGTGATTATATTATAACTACTAGAGCTTTTCATAGTAAATTAGTTGGAAAGTTTGCTAAAAAAAGTATTGTTAAAATTGCAACTGAACATAATCATCATAATAATGATAAAAAATATGTTAGAAAAGTAGTTAATTCAGTTAGATCATTTGATTATTTTATTGCAGTATCACAAGGAATGTATAAATTTTATAAAGATAGATTAACAAAAGCTAAATGCATATATATACCTAATGTTATTGACTATATACCTGATGTTGATTCAAAAAAAGATAAAAATACTATTATATCTATTGGTAGATTATCAAAAGAAAAAGGTTTTACGGATCTTATATCAGTTTTAAATATTGTAAAACAACAAATACCTGATATAAAATTACATTTAATTGGTGATGGAGAAGAAAAAGATGCGATTAAAAATAAAATAGATAGTTTAGGATTACAAGATAATGTTATTATGCATGGATTTTTAAATAAAGAACAAATTGAAGAATATATGTTAGATAGTAGTGTATATGTAATGACATCTCATACTGAATCTTTTGGATTAGTTCTTCTTGAAGCATCATCTTATGCAATACCGTCTGTTGCTTTTGACTCAGCTGCTGGTGCTAAAGAATTAATAAATAGAAATAATGGTGTTCTAATAAGTAATAGGGATAAATATTCTATGGCTAGAGCTATTGTTAATTTACTTCATAATAAAGATAAATTAAATAGACTTGGTGATAATGCTAAAAAAGGAGTACTTAAATATTCTAAAGAAAGTGTATATAGAGATTGGATTAGTTTACTTAAATAGTAAAAATAAATAAAATGACTTAAACAAAAAGGTAATACTTATAGGTGAAAATAAACCTTCAAACTGCTCATGAATTAAATTCAGAATTATACATTGGCCTATGGGTTATAAAAATATCATAATATAAAAAGTTATGGTATTTTTTTGTGTTTGTCAAGAAATAAGAAAAAAATTAAAAAAAATTGAAAATAAAAAAAGACTTTTGGCAATTTTTTTAGAATAATATATTAGGGAGTATTTTTTAATATATATTTTTTCGCCCTAATTATATAGAGGAGGATGAGATTTGTGACTGAAGAAAAAACTTATATTACTTTGAAGTTTGATCTTATGTTCAAACGTATATTTGGCGATCCTAATGATCTTGGACCTATAAGAAGATTCTTAAAGGAGGTGTTAGATATTAGTCCTAAGAAAATAACCATATTAAATCCTGAAAGAATTGATAAACCTTATAAAGAGAAGAAAACTAATGTAGATTTAATTGTAGAACT
>CANRKE010000014.1 GCA_947631135.1 uncultured Bacilli bacterium
ATTAAATTTTAATAGATATAAAAATATTATAACTATATATGCTAATAGTTATAAAGCTATTAATAGAATTTCTAAAAGTATTTTATCTTTTATTAAATATTTAGATATTGTAGAGGTAGTTTTGTATGAATAGTTAAGATTACTATATACATACTTGACAAAAATATTAAATCATTGTTAAATAATGTTGGGTGAAGTAGTATGAATCTGATTGATGAATATAGATGTATAATTGGTGCATATTATGGTGTTAAAAGTATGGATAATTATGATTTAAAAGAATATGTATTGAAAGATATTGAAGATTATGTTAAAAATTTTATTGAAATAAATCCAATTGATAACTTTGATTATAGAAAAGAAGCTAATATAGTTAATGAAAAAACATCATTGATAACTAAGTTACAAGATAGTTTAATAATATTATCTAGATTAAATCAAGATTTAGAACTTATATTACTTATTAAAAAGAAAATAAGAGAATTAAAGAAAAATAATTAATTTGTGAATATATTTATTAAATTATTCCATAATAAAATTGGGAGGAATAATTTATGGAAAAAGAAGATATAAATGCACTTGATGAAATTAACAAAGGGTGTTGTATGGGGTGTGATGCAATTGATTTTATATTAGATAAAGTAGAGGATAAAAAATTAAAAAAAGTTTTAGATCATCAATATGAACATTATAAAAATATATCTAAAGAAATTGAAAAAATTTATCCTGAATATAATGAAGGTGAACCTCATGAAACATCAGCAATGAATAAAGCTATGACATGGTATGGTATTGAGATGAAAACTTTTGCTGATAAAAGTACATCTAAAATTGCAGAACTATTACTGCAAGGAACTAATATGGGTATTATTGAGGGAAGAAAAATACTCAATAATAAAAAGATTAATAAAGAAGTATCTAATATAATTGATGAATATGTTACAATGCAAGAAGAATATGTAGAAGTACTTAAAAAATATTTATAAAACAATTAGTAAATCATTATGATTGAACGTTGTTTTCTTTTTTATACTTTACATATTTTATGTAAAATTTTGTCTAAAATTATGAAATTATTGTAATAATTAATTTACAATGATATAATTTATATATGATGGAATAGAGGGATAGACATGAATGAGACATTTATATTAAAAATCTTTAAGTGTTTAAGTAAAAAAGAAAAAGTTGAATATCTTACAGAATTATTAGATGAAAATATAGATGATAATTTAAAAGAAATACTTTTTTATGAAAATAATTCACTAGAAATAATCCCTTATATTAAAATAGCTTTAAAAAAATTAAATAAGAATAAAGATGAAATAAATAAATTAATATTAAATAAATTATTAATATTTAATAAGTTTGATGTTGCACTTTCATTTAATAAAACTTTATCAGATAGAGAAAAGAAAAAGTTATTAACAACTAGAAATAAACAAACATATTCAATAAAAAAAGAAAATAAGTTTATTAATATGATTCCAACAGTAGGACTTGCTACTATTTTAGTTGTAGAAGGTACTGGTATAGTTACTACTACTTATGCTGCAGTTGCAACAAATGCTAAAAATAGTAAATCTTTATCAAATAATATGTATTTAGAGAAGAATAATATTGATGAAGTTAGTGATGATGAAATAAATAAATCATTGGATATAATTAATGAAGAATTATCAAATAATATTATAAAATTTGTTTATAATGGTAATGAATATGTATATGCTCAAAGAGATTTAGGATTTAGTCTTAATAAAGAGAATATTATTAATGGATTACATGATAAGAATATTGTTATAGATTATAATTTAAAAAATACTATATTAAATTCTGATAAATTAATTACTGATAATATAAATTATAATGATGAAATGATTAATAATGTAATAAATGATGTATATAATAGAACAAAAGTTAAAAAAGTTAATGGAACTATTACTAAATTAGATGGTAATATTATAAAACAAACTAATGCAGTTAATGGTCTTGAATTAAATAGTGATGATTTAAGAGGTAAGATAAATTCTGTTAAAAATATAAATAAAGAAAATGTTGTTGAGTTATTGATGAATGAAGTTACTGCTGATACAACAACAAAAGAAATATATTCTTCAACCTTAGGATCTATTTCTAGTTCTACAACATATTATAAAGAATCACAAGCTAGAGCTAAAAATATAAGATTAGCTGCTAGTAAATTAAATGGTACTGTTGTAATGCCTGGTGAAGTTTTTTCATACTTAAATACTGTAGGACCATACAATAGTGCGAATGGTTATGTTTTTTATGATAAATATGTTGGTAGTGGAGTATGTCAGTTATCTTCTACGTTATATAATGCTCAATTAAAGGCTGGATTAGAAACAGTTTCTAGAACTAATCATTCTGAACCTGTTTACTATATAAGTAAAGGATTAGATGCAACTGTATTTGATACAACAGTTGACTATAAATTTAGAAATAATACTGATTATCCAATTACAATTTATGCATCAGCTCAAGATGGAGTTTTAACTGTTAGTATTTCTGGTGATGCTAATGTATTGGGTGGTAAAAGTTATTTGCCAAGAAGTGTTAGAATAACTAATACAATATATGATGCATATTTAGATGTATATCAAGATGGTAATATTATTGAGACAAGATATTTAGGTAGAAGTTATTATAAATATTGATAATAATTTTAATAAAAATTGATATTTATTTTAAATAATGTGTTATAATTAGTTATAATAAGGAGGAATAAAAATGGTAAGAAGAATGGTTCTTAATGAAACATCGTATTTTGGTGATAATGCACGTGAAGTATTAAAAGAAGAAATACCTAAAAGAGGCTATAAAAAAGCATTTGTTGTTTCTGATAAATCACTTGTAGATATTGGTGTTACTAAAAAAGTATTAGATATACTTGATAGTTCAAATATAGCTTATGAAGTATATTCAAATATTAAGCCAAATCCTACAGTTAAAAATGTACAACAAGGTGTAGATGCTTTTAGAAATAGTGGTGCTGATTTTATATTAGCTGTTGGTGGAGGATCATCAATAGATGTTAGTAAGGGTATTGGTGTGATTGCAAATAATATGGAACACTATGATGTAGTAAGTTTGAGTGGTGCAGTTAATACAAAAAATAAATCTGTTCCAATAATTGCTTTACCAACTACTGCTGGTACTGCTGCAGAAGTAACTATTAATTATGTTATTACTGATGAAGAAAGTAATACTAAAATGGTTTGTGTAGATCCTAATGATATACCAGTATTATCTATAATTGATACTGATTTAATGAAGAGTATGCCATTTAATTTAGCAGCTCAAACTGGTATGGATGCACTTACTCATGCAATAGAGGGGTATATTACTAAAGCTTCTTGGGATATGACTGATATGATGCATCTTAAAGCAATTAATCTTATTATGGACAATCTAGAAGAAGCAGTAATACAAAAGAAGGATGATGCAATATACAATATGGGTGTTGCTCAATATATTGCTGGTATGGGATTTTCAAATGTTGGTCTTGGTATAGTTCATTCAATGGCTCACCAATTAGGTGCTATATACGATACACCACATGGACTAGCTAATGCAGTTTTACTTCCATATGTTATGGAGTTTAACGCACAAAATTGTTATACAAAATATGCAGAAATTGCAGATAGTTTAGGATTAGAAACAGAGGGATTAAACTATAATGGTATAGCTGATTTATTAATTAGTTATGTAAGAGGACTTGCTATAACTCTAGGTATTCCACAAAAATTAAGGGATATAGGTGTTAGAGAAGAAGACTTGATGATGTTAAGTGAAAAGGCGATGAATGATCCATGTACACCAGGTAATCCAGTAGATGTAACAGTGGATGATATTTATTCAATATATAAAAGAGCATATTAGTAGAGAAAGGAGATAGGTAATATGTTAAAAACAAATGTAACTACTAGTGTATTATCTAGTGGGTACGATGCAGGAGTTGAGGTTGCAAAAAAACTTGGTGATGTTAATGACTCAAAATTAAATTTTCTATTTACATCATGTGTTATGGACCAAAAACAAATAGTATCTGGTGTAAAATCAGTACTAGGGGATAAAGCAAAAATTATTGGTTGTACTTCATCAGGAGCTATTATGACTCAAGAAGGATTAATCGATAATGCAGATGGATTTGCTGGACTTATGAATTTTAGTTCAAAAGATTTAACTGTAGGTATTGCTTGTAGTCCTAAAAAAGGAGATGCAAGAGAATTAGGTAAAAAAATTGCAAAACAAGCAGTTTTAGATGCTGGTATTAATAAAGTTCCATCATATTTCTATATGGTTGCTTCACCAAAAGAAGAAGAAGCATATCTTAAAGGTATAGAAGATGTAATTGGTACTGTTCCATTCTTTGGTGGTTCTGCTGCAGATAATACTGTTGAAGGTAATTGGTCTATTATTTGTGGGGATAATGTGTTTTCTGATGGGTGTGCAGTTGCATTCTTCTATGATAATAATGAATGTGTTACTGAATATACTGGTGCTTATAATGAAACTGATGATGTTGGAATTATAACAAAAGTTAAAGATAATAGATGTCTAGTTGAAATAGATGGTAAAAAAGCATTAGAAAAATATGCTGAATGGAGAGGTATGCCAATAGATAAATTAATGGGTGGTAATCTATTAGTTGAAACTATTACTAGTCCACTTGGTGTTAAAGATATTTTAGGTAATGTTACTGCTATTCGTCATCCTATGGCTGGTAATGATGATTTAACTATGAATATTGGTAACAACTTAGAAGAAAAAACTGCTGTTATAAGAATGGAAGCTACTGTTGATGAACTTATTAAATCAAATAGTAATACATTACGTAGTCTAAATAGTAAATTAACTAAAGATCCTGCTGGATATTTATTAGTACACTGTGGTGGAAGAAAACTAGGTATTGGTGAAAGAATGAATGAAGTTTATGAAGAAGTTAAATCTGTAGTTGGTAATACACCATTTATTATGGTATTTACTTTTGGTGAATATGGATATTCTGATCATTCAGCTAATACTTGTGGTGGATTAATGTTATCATTTACTGGATTTTCAAAATAGGAGAGTATGAATATGAAAAATTTAATAGGTAAAAACTGGTGTGATTCTAGTGATAAAAAAGTAATAGAAGTTGTTAATCCTGCAAATGGTAATGTAATTGATACTATTCCAGATTCTACATTAGATGATGTTAATGAATGTGTTAATATTGCTCGTGATGGATTTAAGGTATGGAGTAGTTACTCAATTCATGAAAGAGGAGAAATACTTTATAAATTTAAAGATTTAGTTATGCAAAATAAAGATTATTTAGCAAAATTATTATCTGATGAAACAGGTAAACCAATTAAAGAAGCTATTGCAGAAGTTAATAATATGAATATTTCTGTTCCTGCTTTTGTTGAACAATCAAGACATATGTATGGTAGTGTTGTTCCTGCTGGTAGTGAAGCTGGACAAGAAAAAACTATTCAAATTACAACTGCAAGTCCTATTGGTGTAGTAGTTGCAATAATTCCATTTAACTTTCCATTAGATTTATTTGGACAAAAAGTTCCATCTGCTTTAGTTATGGGTAATAGTGTTATTGTTAAACCTTCTTCTGCTAATCCACTTACTTTGACTAAATTAGTTGAATTATTAATTGAAGCTGGTGTTCCTTATGGAGCTATTCAAGTAATTCATGGTCAAGGTAAAGTCGTTGGACAAGCACTTGCTTCTAATAAAGGTGTAAATTTAGTTAGTTTAACAGGTAGTACAGCTGCTGGTATTCAAACTATGGCTACATGTGCTAGTAACGTAACTCACGTTATGTTAGAATTAGGTGGAAATGATGCATTTATATTAGATAAAGATGGTGATGTTGATAAAGCTGTTGAAGAAGTAGTTTGGGGAAGAATGTATAATACTGGTCAAGTATGTTGTGCTTCTAAAAGATTCTTAATACATAATAGTGTTAAAGATGAATTTACTCATAAATTAATCAATAGATTATCTACTATTAAAGTTGGTGATCCATCTAGTATGGAATCTGATATGGGTTGCTTAATAAGTGAAAATGCAGCTAAAACTGTTGAAGAACAAGTTAATAAAACTGTTGATGCTGGAGCTAAAATATTGTTTGGTGGGCTTAGACATGGAGCATTCTATTTACCAACAGTCATTACTGATGTAACTCGTGATATGGACGTAATGAAAGATATGGAAATATTTGGACCTGTTGTACCTATTCTAGGTTTTGATAATATAGATGATGCAATTGAAATTGCTAATCAATCATCATTTGGATTATGTGGTAATATTTTTACAAGAGATATGAAAAATGCTGTCAAAGTTGCTAATGCTTTAGAATGTGGTGGTGTAGTTATAAATGGTGCTAGTTTCTTTAGATCATTTGAAATGCCATTTGGTGGATGGAAATATTCTGGATTAGGTAACGAAGGTGTTATGACTACACTTAAAGAAATGTCAAGAATTAAAACTATAGTTCTTAAAAACATATTAGATTAATTTATTAGTTAATAATATTGGAGGATAGTATTTATCCTCTTTTTTATTTACTTTATGAAAATTTATATGTATAATGTTAATTAGGTAGGAGGTATTTATCGTGAAGTTATTTATAGGATGTTCTTCTAGTAATGATATTCCAAAAAAATATTTTGATGATTGTAAATCATTATTAGATGAGTTAATGAAAGAGAATGATTTGGTATTTGGTGCATATGATTCTGGATTAATGGGTTTAGCATATGAAATTGCACTTAAATCAAATAAAAATATAACTGGTATTTGTCCTGAAGCTTATAAATGTGATTGCGAATCACTCAAATGTGATACTAAGATAATAACTAAATCAGTTAATGAAAGAACGGACCGTGTAATATCAGCTAGTGATGCAATTATATTTTTACCTGGAGGTATAGGTACAATTTATGAATTATTTACAGCTATTGAAAGTAAAAGGTGTCATGAATTTGATAAACCAATTGTAATATATAATTGCAATGGATATTTTGATGGATTAATAGAATTTTTAGATAAAGTTTATAGTGAAAAATTTTCAAAATCTAAAGATAAAAATAATTATTTAGTTTCTGATTCTATAAGTTCGATATTATATTATATTAATAATTATAGAAAAATTAAAGAAAGTGAATCAAAGCTTGGTTTATCATATGAAGAGTTTAGTGAAATATATAATAAAACCAATGGATTTTCAGAGGCATGTGATTATCCGGATTATGCATTAATGCAATTTGTAGATACAAATAATATATCAAACAATTTAAAAAAGAGTAAAAAATATTAATAATTTGTATTGCACTTTCTAAAAAAATTTGTTAAAATGCAAATGTAATTGTGATAGGGTAGGTCCTCTCCATAAAAATATGTACAAACATATGTTTGGTATGGGGGGGGTCATACTTATAAGACCTAATAACTTACCTTAGGATGAGGTAGGTGTTTTATTTGAAAAAGAATAATAAGAAAAAAAGAAATAGTAAAATAATATTGATAGTAATAATATCAATAATGGTATTACTAATTGGTAGTACATTAGCATACTTAATAGTAACTAATAAAGGTAATGATAAAGATTACATAACAATGGATAATATAGATATAGAATATGTTGATGGTGAATCTATCAGAAATAATGATTTACAAATACCAATGAATGAAGATGAGGTGCTTAAGTATGCACCTAAACATGAATTTAGTGTAAGAAATAATAATAACAAAGAAGTATATTTAAGATTTAAATTAACCAATTTAAATATTGATAAAGAAATATATAGTGATAGTAATTTAAGATATAGTTTGTATCATAATGATGATAAAATTGGAGGTGGATCATTTGAGGCATATGATGAAAAAACAAAGGAATTAATACTTTTAACAAACATAAAACAAAATGCATCATCAGAAGAAAATTATCAATTATATATTTGGATAAGAGATAATGGAGGAAATCAAAATCATTTTTTAAATATGAATTTAGATGGAAAAATAAAAGTAGAAGGATATGATAAAGAATTACCAACATTAGCTAGTGCGATACTAGGTAAGAATAATAAAAACGTAATAACTGAAACACCAGATTTCAGTAAAGTTGCAGTATCTCAAGAATATTATGATACATTACCAGAGTCAGGTATTACTAGTGATGATACAACGAAAGTAAATGCAGTAGTCGAAAATGGTTTATATTCTGATTTTGATGATGATGGAGAAACATATTACTATCGAGGACATATTGAAAACAACTATGTAAAAATACCTGGCCTAAAATGGACTAATGATGATGAATATCATAAAAAAGGTGAAGATATGTTATTTAGGATAGTAAGAATAAATGGAGATGGAACAATTAGAATAATTGCAGATAGCTCTATTGGAAAAAGTGAGTTTAATAAAGAATATAATGAAGAAAAATATGTTGGGTATACATACGACAACAATAAAACATGTACAAAAAATAGTATATGTAATGGAAGTGAGGGAACACCATCAACAATAAAATCATTCTTAGATGAATGGTATCAAAATAATATTAAAGGAAAATATAATTCATTGTTTTCAACCTCAAGATATTGTAATGACACATCAATATATTATGAAGAAAATAATATTATAAATTATGGAACACATGATAGAATATATAGTAAAAAATACCCTACATTTATATGTCCAAACACAAACAAATTATATGGTGGAGAATATAATTTAAAGATAGGACTATTATCAGCTGATGAAGCAGTTTTTGCAGGTGGAAAGTATGCTACTTATAATAACAACTATTATTTATCAAGTAGTAATTCTAGTAGGTGGCTGGGATCACCTCTCTTATTCAATGGTGCTAGAGCACGTGGATTATTTATCCGTGAAACTACTAGTATTAGTAACGATAATCTCGACCGTATCTATGCCGTTGTTCCTGTTTTCAATCTTAAATTTAATATAATGTTTATTAGTGGAAACGGTACTAAGAATTTACCATACATAATAAAAATTAATTAAATTATAAAAGTTAAGGTGTTTTTTAAACTCAACAAATGTATAAGAAAAAGTCTTATGACTTTTTAAATAATAAAATTAAGAAAGAACGATATCACTTTTAAGTTCAATTCTTTATTCAAACGTATATTATAATATTAACAAACTAGTGTATGTCTTATAATAAATGAAAGAAAGTTTTATGTATAATTCGTAAAAAATAATAATGAAATATAGGTTATATCATGAAGGACTATAGTTATTATAACTTATTTAATGTAAATAATTAGAATAAATTTCTAATTAATATATACGTTTGATGAAAAAGAATCAAGCAAGAGGTTATACAAATGTTAATACAGACATGCGTGAGTTAAAATCGTTGATGTTTAATTGAACAAAAGAAATATAAATTTATATTAACTTTATTTGTTTTATTGCTCTTTATTTTTAATTTTTTTTATTTAGACTTTTAATGATTAAAATATTTACATAATATCATAATATATAATGGTGGTATATATGATAGATAACTATAAAATAAAGACTGATAATGAAGAAGAAATATTATTTTTATATATTAATTATAATTATGATATTAATAGTATAAATATGGATAAAAAAGGAATAATCAGAAATATAAGAGATTATATATTAGAACATAGGATAAATTTTAATGGTAATAAAATTAAGTTAGTAGTAAGTGGTATAGTTTTATGTACATTAATATTAAATAGAAATGTTAAAATTGATAATAATTTAGATAATAATAATTATAGTTATATATCTAGTATAATATTTGATTCAGATTATAGTATAAAATTAAATGATTATATGATTCGTAATCAAAGTAATAAAGAAGTACAAGATAACATAGTTGAAGAAATAAATGTTAATGATGAAATATTAGAATCAGATAAAGATGATTTAATTACAGTACATAGAAGTAATGGTGAGATTGTTCAATTACCTTTAGATGATTATTTAATTGGTGTAGTTGCAGCAGAAATGCCAGCATCTTTTAATAAGTGTGCACTTGAAGCACAAGCTATTGTATCTAGAACTTATACTTTAAAATTAATAAAAGAAAATAAGATATTAACAGATAATAATTCTACACAAAATTATAAAGATAATGAAGAATTAAAAATGTATTGGGGTTTAGAATTTGATAATAATTATAATAAAATTAAGGAAGCAGTATATAATACTAAAGATATAGTAATTACATATGATAATGAACTTATTGATGCAACATTTTTTAGTACAAGTAATGGAAGTACTGAAGATGCAATAAACGTATGGGGATATGAAATACCTTATTTAAAATCTGTTGATAGTTCTTTTGATATTAATACTTCACAATATTATTTTGAACAAACTTTTAGCTATGATGAAATAAGTGAATTATTAAATGTTGGAATAAGTAATGATACAAATATAATTTTATATAAAAATGATAGTGGTAGGGTTAGTGTAGTTTATTTAGATGGTATTGCATTTAGTGGTGTTAATTTTAGAAATATATTAGGATTAAGAAGTACAGATTTCGATATAATAAAAGATGATAATTCAATAAAAATTATAACACGTGGATATGGACATGGAGTTGGTATGAGTCAATATGGAGCAAATTATTTAGCAAATAGGGGATATAATCATGAGCAGATTATAAAATATTATTATAAAGATGTTGAATTATCCAATAATTATAAATAAATTACCAATAAACGACAATATATTATTTTATTATTGTGTATTATTATTGTAGTAATATATGGAGGTATGTTTATGGTATTTAAAGTTCTTTATTTATATCCTAATTTTAATTATATATATAATCATAATATTATTTTAAAAGTATTATCTAATAAATTAAAAATTAAAAATATAAATATGATAATAGATACTTATACTATTGGTGATCCATCTTTAGAATTATCAGAGTATGATTTAGTATTTATGGGAATATATAATTTAAGAGAAAAAACTATAATAGTAAATGATTTAAAAAAATATATTAATAAAATTAAAAGATTTATGTTTGATAAGACTTTATTTCTAATTTATGATGATTTCTTTTATGAATTTAATTCAATTTTAAATATTAGTAATAATAAAGAGATAAAGAATAAATATAGTTTATTTAATACTAAAAATAATTGTCTATGTATTAAGTATAGTAAAACTGATTTAATATTAAATAATGATATATTGGATAATATTATTAATTATTATTTTAATTTTAAAAAGGTTGAACAGAGTATTAAAAATGTTTAATATATACATTTAATGTAACTATATAATAAACTTATAATATTTTAAAATCTATGGATAAGTACATTATCATTTTTAAAAGATATACATATATTATTACAGAAAAAAAGGTGATAAGGTGAAAATATGTGTATATGCGATTAGCAAAAATGAAGAAAAGTTTGTTGATAGATGGTATAAATCTATGAGTGAAGCTGATGAAATATATGTACTTGATACAGGGTCTAATGATAAGACTGTTGAAAAATTAAAAAAATTAGGTGCAAAAGTAAAAGTTAAAAAATATGATAAATGGAGATTTGATGTTGCTAGAAATGACTCACTTGATATGGTACCATTAGATACAGATATATGTGTATGTACAGATTTAGATGAAGTATTTAATAAAGGGTGGAGAAAAAATCTAGAAAAAGTTTGGAAGAATGACACCACTCGATTAAATTATATTTATAATTGGAGTTTAGATGAAAACAATAAACCTGTTGTAACTTTTTATTATGATAAAATTCATTCAAGAAAAAATTATAAGTGGATATATCCAGTACATGAAGTTTTAAAATATACTGGCAATAATAAAGAAATATATTCAAAATGTGATGATATAATTTTAAATCACTATCCTGATCGTACAAAGTCAAGAAGTAGTTATCTATCACTATTGGAATTATCTGTTAAGGAAGATCCAACAAATGATAGACATCTTCACTATTTAGGTAGAGAGTATATGTATTATGGTAGATGGAATGAAGCTATTGATACACTTATAAAACATATATATTTAAAAAATTCAACTTGGAGGGATGAAAGATGTGCATCAATGAGGTTCATAGCCCGTTGTTATAAAAATATAAATAGATTTGATGAAGCAAGAATGTGGCTTGATAAAGCAATTGATGAAGCACCATATTTAAGAGATCCATATATGGAGAGTGCTCTTCTTGATTATCAACTTGGTGATTATGAAAAATTAAAAGACCATTGTCTTATGGCATTATCAATTAATAAACATCAAAAAACATATATAAATGAAGTATTTAGTTGGGATAATACAGTATATGATCTTCTGTCTATTGCTTACTTTAATTTAGGTAACTATAAAGAATCATTAGATAATATTAATAAAGCATTAGAATATGATAAAGATAATGAAAGATTATTAAATAATAAAAAAATAGTGGAAGATGTGATTGATAAAATTTGACAAAATGTTAATAGTGTTATACAATAATACTCGTTAAAGGGGGGATATAATACATGATGTATTCACAAAATAATAAAATAAAATTTAAAAAATATCTAGAATTAGGGAAAGCTTTATTTGATTATTTTAGTGGTAATAAATTATCCGAATATCAATTAGATTTAGTAACTAATTCTGATACTATAGAAAAATTATCATCTATGAGATTAATTTCAGAAATGTATAATGATAATAAAAATAATGTATGTATTAAAAGGTAGTATTTACTCTATCTTTTAATTTTTAATTTTATCTATTTCATACTTAATAAGTTCATCATAAAAACTTTCTAATAAAAACATATAACTATCAAATATCATTTGTTTTTCTATCATTTCATTAATACGATTATTATACCAATTAATTTTATATGAAGTATCTTTTCTTTTATCCAATATAGTATCATTTAGGAGTTTTTCTGACTTAACAAAAGCTATTATATTTTTATATTTATTTTTTATTTTTTCATACTTATTAATTATTTTTTTATTACTTATTCTTTTTAATAAGTATTCTATTTTATCATGTAAATCCTTTATATTATTCATATAATTATCAGTATTAGTGTTTTTAATATAAAATTTATATTCATTATATACATATGATAATTTTTTATTTAGATTATTAATATCATATCTTTCTTTTAAGTTATTAATATTTATCAGTTTACTTTTTTTAGTATTTAGGTTTTTCTTTAAATTATTTTTCATTTTATTATAATTAATATATATTAAATCTAAGTTTTGATCTTTTTCTTTAATAGATGCTATTTCACTAATTGTTTTATTTTCTAAATTAAATAGAACATCAATATCTAAATTATGTTTATTAAGTTTTTTTATATCATCAAATCTATCATTATTTTCATCAGTTAAACTAGTTATTAAATTATTTATATTCATTTTCTTCACCCTCAATTATAATATTACAACTTTTATATGTAATATTTTATCGAATAAAAGTCTAAAAATTATTTTAAATATTTATAATGTATGATACAATAAATGTATTAGAAAAGGACGGGATATTATGACAAAAGTAAGAACAAGATTTGCACCATCACCAACTGGATATATGCATGTTGGTAATTTAAGAACAGCTATATTTGAATATTTAATAGCTAAACATAATAATGGAGAATTTATACTTAGAATAGAAGATACAGATCAAACTAGAAAAGTTGATGGAGCAATAGATTTCATATATAATACTCTTAATTTATGTGATATAAAAATAGATGAGGGGCCAAATAACAAAGGTGAATATGGGCCATATATACAAAGTGAAAGATTACCATTATATAAAAAGTATGCAGAAAAATTAGTAGAAGATGGACATGCTTATTACTGTTTTTGTACAGAAGAAAGATTAGACAAATTAAGAAAGAAAGCAGAAGAAGAAAAGAGGGCTTTTCTATATGATGGACATTGTAAGAATTTAACTAAGGAAGAGATAGAAAAAAAAATAAAAAATGGAGAAAAATATGTAATAAGACAAAAAATGCCAAAAGAAGGTATAAGTGAATATATAGATACAGTATATGGAAAAATAACAGTTGAAAATAAACTTTTAGAAGACCAAATATTATTAAAATCAGATGGATATCCTACATATAATTTTGCAAATGTAATAGATGACCATTTAATGAATATTACACATGTTATTAGGGGTAATGAATATATAATGTCTACTCCAAAATATAATCTTTTATATGATGCATTTGGATGGGAGAAGCCAACATATATACATGTGTCAATGGTTTTAGGAGAAGATGGACAAAAATTAAGTAAACGTAATGGTGATGCTTCTTTTATGGATTTATACAATGATGGATATATACCTCAAGCTATAGTAAATTATTTAGTAATGCTTGGATGGAGTCCTGATAATAATGATGAAATATTTTCTATGGATGACCTTATAAGATTGTTTGATCCTAAAAGAATAAGTAAATCACCATCAGTATTTGATATAAAGAAATTAAATTGGATAAATGCACATTATATTAAAAAATTAGAATTAAATGATTTATTAAATATTACAGTACCACATTTAAAAGATGCATATGATTTAAGTGATAAGAGTGACGAATGGATTAGTGAATTGGTATCAATTTATCAAGATCATATAAGTTATGGTAAAGAAATAGTTGAAGTAACTGATCTTTTCTTCAAAGATAAAATTGAACTTGATTGTGAGTGTAGAGAATTTATGGAACAAGATGGAATTGATAATACAATTAAAGTATTTAAAAGTGAAATAGAAAATATTGATGATTGGACAATAGAAAATATAAATAGTGCGATAATGAATACCAAAGAAAAAGCTTGTGTTAAAGGTAAAATGTTATATATGCCTATAAGAATAAAAGTATCTGGACAAATGCATGGACCAGAACTACCAGACACAATTCATTTACTTGGGAAAGAAACTGTATTAAATAGATTAAAATAACATATTTTAACTACAATTTTATAATATACTTATAAAGAGAGGTGACATAATGGAAATATATAATACTTTAACTAAAAAAGTTGAAAAATTTATACCACATAAGAGTAATGAGGTAAATATGTATACTTGTGGTCCAACAGTTTATAATTATGCACATATTGGTAATCTAAGAACATATATATTTGAAGATGTTTTAGAAAAAGCTTTAAGACTTAATGGATATAAAGTAAATAGAGTTATGAATATAACTGATGTTGGACACATGATAGATGATGGCGATGATGGTGAAGATAAGATGAGTGTTGCATCAAGACTTACTGGTAAAACACCACTAGAGATTGCTGTATATTATACTGATGCATTTTTTACTGATTTTAAAAAATTAAATATAAGAAAGCCTGATATTGTTTCAAAAGCAACAGATAATATTAATGAATATATTAAAATAATACAAAAATTATTAGATAAGGGATATGCTTATATATCTAATGGTAATGTTTATTTTGATGTTAGTAAATTTGATAATTATTATGAGTTATCAGGAAAGAAGCCTGAGGAGTTAATCGTTGGGGTTCGTGATGGTGTAGAATTTGATAATAGTAAGAAAAATCCTTTTGATTTTGGTTTGTGGATGACTAATTCTAAATTTGCTAATCAAATACTAAAATGGGATTCACCATGGGGTGTAGGTTATCCTGGTTGGCATATAGAATGTAGTGGTATAGCTATTAAATATTTAGGAGAATATTTAGATATTCATTGTGGTGGTGTAGATAATATTTTTCCTCATCATACTAATGAAATCGCACAAAGTGAAGCATATTTGGGACATAAATGGTGTAATTACTGGGTACATCCTGAACATTTAAATGATAAAGCAGGTAAAATGAGTAAATCAAATGGTGAGTTTTTAACACTTTCTCTTTTAGAGAAAAAAGGATATAATCCACTTGCATATAGATTGTTTTGCCTTCAATCACATTATAAAAATCAATTAGTTTTTTCTTATGAATCACTTGATATTGCACAAAATACATATAATAAATTAAAATCAAAGGTAAGAACTTTACTTGAAAATGCCAAAGATTTTAACGATGAGGAATTAGATGATGAATATTATAATAAATTTCTTGATGCATTAAATGATAATATTAATACTTCTAATGCACTTACAGTACTATATGATGTATTAAAAGATGATAATTTGACTAATGAAAAAAAGTTAAAATTAATAGATAAATTTGATTCAGTTCTATCTCTATCATTATTATCAGTTGAAAATAATGAAATAGATGAAGATTTAAGATATGAAATTGAATTAAAAATTAAAGAAAGATTAGAAGCTAAAAAAGAAAAGGATTATGTAAAAGCAGATAATATAAGATTAGAATTACAAAATAAGGGTATAATACTTAAAGATACAAGAGATGGAACAACTTATGAAATAAAGTAATTTATGATAATTGGGAGGAATTAATATGTACGGATATGGAATTTTGTTTCTTTCATTAGGTATTACTATACTAGCTCAAATTTTTATAAGTTCAAATTATAGTAAGTATAAAAGAATTGAAACTAAAACTGGTAAAACTGGCTTTGAAGTTGCTAGAGAAATATTGGATAAAAATGGATTAGAAGATATATATGTAGTTGAAACTAGAGGTAGCTTAACTGATCACTTTGATCCTACTAGAAAAACTATTAGATTATCAACAGATATTTTTCATGGTACAACTATTGCATCAAATTCTGTTGCTTGTCATGAAGTTGGTCATGCTCTTCAATATAAAGATGGGTATATGCCTCTTAAAATAAGAAATTCAATTATTCCATTAGTAAATTTTAGTTCAAGAGCAGGATACATAATAATTTTAATATCATTTTTTACAGGTTCATTAAATTTATTATGGTTAGGTATTGCATTAGAATTAATTATTTTACTATTTCAATTAATTACACTACCAGTAGAATTTAATGCATCAAAAAGAGGTAAGGAACAACTTATAAAAAATAAAATATTAACAAGTAATGAGATGAATGGTGCAGGAAAAATGTTGTTTTCTGCAGCAATGACATATGTTGCAAGTGTACTTACTGCTATACTTGAAATATTAAGACTTGTTATGATAGCTAATAGTGATAGAGATTAATAATAAAATTTATAGATAAACATTCAAGTTTTTATAAATATGAATGTTTATTTTTTTTAAAATATCTTTCTAAATGTTATTTTTTCTGATATAATACTCATTGACATTAAATCTGATTAATTTATAATATGTTTGAAAGAGAGGTTTAATAATTATTGTGAAAAGAAAATCTGGTAGAGCTATTATATTTGTAGATAATAAAATATTACTTATGCATAGAATTAAAAAAGATATGGAATACTATACTTTTGCAGGTGGTGGAGTAGATGATGGTGAAACATTTGAAGAGTGTACAGTAAGAGAAGTATTTGAAGAATTTGGTATAAATGTTAAAATTGATAAATTAATATATGATTATGAATCAAAAAGTAGTATACAAAAGTTTTACTTAACTAGTTATATTGATGGTGAATTTGGTAGTGGTAGTGGTGAAGAATTTAGTGGTAATATAGAATATGGTAAATATATACCTGAAATGATAGATATTGATAAGATTAGTAAAATAAATTTAAAGCCAGAATCTATTAAAGAAAAACTAATAGAAAATATTAATAAAAATGGTATAAATATAGAACAATATAAAAATAGGATTGATGAATATGATGAATATTGATAGTTTAAATGCACAAGAGCTTGCATATATTGGGGATAGTGTGTATGAAGTTATTATAAGAAAATATAATATGAATAGAAATATAAGAAAAGTAATTAATTTGCAAAATGAAACAATAAAATATGTAAGAGCAAATTATCAGGCTTCAGCACTTAAATATTTAATAGATAATAATATACTTACAGAGAAAGAAGTATATATTTGTAAAAATGCCAGAAATTATAAAACTTCAACTAAAGCTAAACATACTGATATTTTGACATATAAACATGCTACTGCATTTGAAGCTTTAATAGGATATTTATATTTAAATAATGAAATAGATAGACTTAAATATATTATTAATTTAGTATTGGAGGAATGTAAGTGTTAGTTTATGGAAAAAATGTTTGTGATGAAGTAATAAAACATAATATTAAAATTAAAAAAGCATATATATCTGATAACTTTAGTGATAAGTATTTACTTGATGAAATATATAATAAATGTAGTAATATTAAAAAATTATCTGTTAAAGCACTAAATGATATGATAGATTCTTCTTTAAATCAGGGTATTATTTTAGATGTTGAAGATTATAAATATAAAAATATAGAAGATATTATTACAGAGAAAAATGATTCACTAATAGTTATTTTAGATCATATTGAAGATCCACATAATTTAGGTGCGATAATAAGAACATGTGAATCTGCAGGTGTTGATGGAATAGTAATTCCTAAGGATAGAGCTGTAGATGTTAATTCAACAGTTATTAAAACAAGTGTTGGAACAGTTTGGGATGTTAATATTGCTAAAGTTACTAATTTAGTTAATGCAATAAATTTTTTAAAGAAAAATGGTTATTGGATAATAGGTACAGATATGATTGGAATTGATTATAGAAGTATAGATTATAATATGAAGAAATGTTTGGTAATTGGAAATGAGGGTAAGGGAATATCTCAGTTAGTTTCCAAAAATTGTGATTTAATCGCAACAATTAGAATGAATGGGAGTGTTAATAGTTTAAATGCATCAGTTGCTACGGGTATTATTATATATGAAATGATAAAGTAGAAGAGATGATATATTATGAACTATAAAGATTATAATGATTATGAATTATTGTATGTATTAAATGAAAATGAAGAAATAAGAGAAATATTGTATAGTAAATATAAATATATAATTATACATATAGCTAATGATATTATTAAAAAATATGGTTATATTGGTATAGAAATTAATGATTTATTACAGGAGGGTTATTTGGCTCTATATAATGCTACTAATACTTATGATTCAAATTTAAATACTACATTTTTTACATATGCATGTAAGTGTATTATAAATAGAATGTATACATATTTAAATAAAAATAATTCTGTTAAATATCGCCCATTAAATAATTCGGTTAGTTATAATACTAATGATATGACTTATGATGATAAAATTATTAATATTTCTATAAATAAATTATATGATCCATTAAATATATTAATTGAAAACGAACTTAGTATGAAAATATTAAATGATTTAATTGGATATGAAAAAGATATATTTATATGTAGAAGATTAGGGTTAAAGAATAGAGATATAATGAAAGTTTTAGGCGTTGAAAATAGAGTAGTTATTAATGCTTTATCAAGAATAAGATATAAATTTAAAAATTATTATTCAGATTATTCAGAATAAAATATGTCAATAGTTTAGGAAAATGTCCTGAAAAAAGTTAAACATAAGCGGGTTAATTTATTCCAATTCCTCCATTGTTTTAGGAACCCGGATAT
>CANRKE010000015.1 GCA_947631135.1 uncultured Bacilli bacterium
AATGCAACAAAAAAGATGAATTTTTTTGTTTTTTTGTCATTTTCATCTTTTATCTTCTTTTTTTCGTGAATAGTAACAAAAAACTTTAAAAAATTATATATAAAAAAATAACTTACAATTATTACCAAATTATTGTCAGTTATTATATAATTTTTTTACATTATAATTTATTATTTTATAAATGAAATTTTATTAAGAGGCCATATCCTAAAAAATACTTTACCAATTATATCATCTTTTTTAATAAGTCCAATTTCTCTACTATCCATAGAGTTACTCCTATTATCACCTAATACTAAATACATATCCTCTGGTATTTTATCATATCCTAAATCTTTAATTGAAAAATCTTTAGTAACAGTATCTTTAGGTAAAAACGGTTCATTATACCCCTCACCATCTATATATAATTTATTATTTTTATATTCTATAACTTCACCAGGAAGTCCAATAACCCTTTTAATTAAATATTTCGTATCAGCATAATATAATGATACTACTTCATTTCTTTCAATATCAAAAAATCTATGTCCTATTTTATTTAATAGTGCGACATCTCCCTCTTTCATAGTTGGATTCATAGATGGACCAACAACTTGTTGAAGAGATACTACATAAATGAATACAAGAATTACTATAATAGCTACTATTATATATTTTATTGAATCTAAAAGAAATTCTTTAAGTTCTATTAAAAACATATTAACACCTCACATTATATAAATTATTTATTTTTATACACAATTCTGTTTCATATAATTATATATATTTCTATATCCATCAGAAGAAAAATGCAACCCATCACCACTGTCTATAAACTTTGATCTATCTAATCCGTTATATACATCACAATAACTCACATTAGATATACCTTGTAAATTATCTTTCATATAATTATTGAAAAGTACTACACCATTATTATTTACTGCATATTTATTAGTTTCTTCATTTATAGGGAATACAGAAACAATAACTATTTTGTGTTTTGACCATAAACCATTGGCTAGTTCTTTTATCTTTGATACATACCCTTTAGCTTGGTTTTCATTTATTTTATCTTTCAATACTGTACCATTTACACCTAAATTAAATAATATAGTATATCCATCTGTTAATGCTATTTGATTTACACGCATTATTCCAGTAGTTAAAAACCAATTATAACCCATACCGCCTTCACATACAAAATATGTATTTGGATCATTTTTACCTATATATTCAAGACCAACAGTTCGTGAATCGCCAAGAAAAATTACTTTTCCATTAGTTTGAACATTAGTATTATCATAACTACCATCTGAACTGTTATTTTGTGCATCCTGCTTTTCTTTTTCCTTCTTATCTTTTAAATCATTATCCAATTTATTTTTTAATTCATCACTTTCTTGATTTTTCTTATTTTCTTCTTCTGTTTGTTTATTTTTTGCCTCTTCATCGGAATTTTTTGAAGCATTATCTCTTTCGGTTTTTAGTTGTACAATATATTCTTTATTTGCATTAAGCCAACACATTGATGCATTATAATTGATAGTTTTAACTATATATGATGTAAATAGATTGATAACTGATGGTAACAAGAAGAAACCAACGCAAAATATTAATCTTTTACTAGCTTTTTTACCAAATTTTTTCATTTCATCATCAGCAGAGCCAGCAACTACAATTTTAAAAACATCAATTATTAGCATAACTATTAAAGCAATAGGTACTACTATACATATTAAAGTTAATATTATTTTTATTAAATAAAATGTAGATAAAATATTATAATTATCACAAAAATTTAAACTACTACCTGCAGCATCTTCTAAAACGTTTAGATATTTTAGCATTAAATTCACCCTTTTCAATATTATTTATATTTATTATATAATTCATTTGCATAATTAACATAATAATTAAATTCTGTATTTACTGTATTACCATATATATCAGTAGTATCGACAGTTTTTTGATATGAAGGATATCCGAAATACACATTAGGCAATGCAGGAGCACCAGTAGATAAATTACCCCATACAATCGCTGAATCATTTTTTAAGATATAATCTGCTGCTTGATATATAATGTTTTTTGGTATTGTAAATTTTTTATCTAATAAAAGTTTAGCAATTAATTTAACTTGTGCACGACTTTCCTGTGAAATTGTCCCTCTTTGAGTTTGTAATATATCAAATGTTAAATTACAATTAAATTGTCCCCCTTGATACCTTTTTCCATCAGTAAATACTTTGCACATTTTATCCCTAGTAACTTCACTACCCATTTCATTTAAATCATAAAAATGATTTATAAATACTGCACCAGTTATCATTTGTACTGGTATACCGCTTGTTTCACCACCAACTTCAGAATATATGAATGCAGCAAAATTTTCAACCACTTCATCTGATTGTTCAGATAACACACCATTATCCGTGTTATTGTTTTGCATATCCTGCTTTTCTTTTTCCTTCTTATCTTTTAAATCCTTATCTAATTTATCTTTTAATGCATCACTTTCTTGTTTTTTCTTATTCTCTTCATCATTCTGTTTATTTTTGGAATCAATATCAGCATTCTTTATATCATTTTCGTTTTTTTCTTTTAATGAAATAATATAATCTTTATCCGCATTAAGCCAACATTTTGATGCATCATAACTTACAAATTGTATTGTTTTTGCAACTAAATTTACTATCGTAGGAAGAAAGAAGAACGCGAAACATACTAAAAATCTTATTGCAAACTTTTTCCCCAATCTTTTTATATCTTCATCTATTTTACCTGAAGTAACAGTTTTTACAACATCTATTGTTAACATTACAATAAGAGCAATAGGAACAATTATACATAGTAATGTTAACATTTGTTTAATAAAATAAAATACTACTAAAACATTATAACTATCACAAAATTTTAAAGTGCTATCTGCTGTATCTGCAAGTATATTTATATATTTATCCATTTATTATCACTCCAATTCAAAAATTAAATTCGTCTAATATATTTTTATCAAAATTAACAGTAAACTCCATTTTAGTTTTTTTAGTTGGATGTAAAAAACTAATTTTATATGAATGAAGTAAAACTCTACTCTTATATTTTACACCATTATACTTAATATCTCCAACAATTGGATGCGAAATATTTGCAAGTTGACACCTAATTTGATGAAATCTACCAGTATATAACTTAACACGTAATAAACTAACATCATTTATCTTATCATATTTTAATACGTTATACTCAAGTATTGCTTCTTTACCATGATTACTATCATCAACAAAACTCATAAGCTTTTTTTCATCTTTTATAAGATAATTTTTTATTGTATCGCTATCTTTATCAAATTTACCTGAACATATACACATATATTCTTTATGGAATTGTCCATCTCTAATCTGTTTGGATATTCTACTTGCAGCTTTAGATGTTTTTGCAAACACCATAACACCAGATACCATTCTATCTAATCTATGAACTAAACCTAAATAAACATTTCCCTTTTTATCATATTTTACTTTAAGATAATTTTTAATCATAGTTAATATATCTGCATCATCTGTGCCATTACTTTGTGATAATATACCACTTTTTTTATTGACAACTATTATATGATTATCTTCATAGATAATATCGTTTTCACTAATCATCTAAACATTCCCATCTAGTAAATGCACCACAAGGAAAAACTTTACCATCATTTTGCAATATCCCAATTTCATCTGAATAAATATTACCTTTATAATTATCTGATATTGCATATTCTAAAGCATTTTTAACAGCTGTCATAGGTAATGATGTCGTATATGTATTAATTTGTATGAAAATTGGATTATCACTTAATAGTTGTACACATAATTCTATTAAATAATATAAATTTTTTTCTATATCCCATACTTCACTATTAGCTCCTCTACCATAAGATGGTGGATCCATAATTATTGCATCATATTTATTTCCACGTCTAATTTCTCTTTTAACAAACTTAACTACATCATCACATATAAATCTTATATTATTATTTTCTAAACCTGATAATTTAATATTCTCTTTTGCCCAATCATTTATTTTTTTAGATGAATCAACATGTACTACATCTGCTTTAGCATAACTACATGCTACACTTGCTCCACCTGTATATGCAAATAAATTTAACACTTTTATCTTTCTATCATATTTCTTTATTTTTTCTATATAATAATTCCAGTTATAAGCCTGTTCAGGAAACAAGCCAGTATGTTTAAAACCCATAAGTCCAATTTTAAATTTTAAATCATGATAATTTATTACAAAAGAATCAGGTATTTTATTATTTATTTGCCAATATCCACCACCACTATTGCTTCTATGGTAGATTGCATCAATATTATCCCATAAATTGTAATCTATTTCCTTATTCCATATAGCAAGAGGATCTGGTCTAAGTAATTTATATTTTCCCCATATCTCTAACTTTTCACCATTATTAGTATCTAGTAATTTATAGTCTTTAAAATCAGTTACAAATTTCATTAGAACACATCCTTCTATTAATTTAATTATAAATAAATATTTAAAAAAAGTCTATACATTAAGACTTTTTTGTTTACAATAAATATTAATATATTTTTCTGTTTTTTTACTAACACCAAGATCTTCTGCATACTTACGTAATTTTTTAATATCGAATCTATCACTATTAAAATAATTTTTAAGTGCAACATAGAATAATCTTTCATCTATTTTGGTATTAGCTTTAATAATATCACATACACTTCTTTCTACATCATATGCAGTAACTTCATTCCCTAATTTAGTAGGTATTTTAGTTAAACCATAATCATGTAATTCATAACTAATATAGTGTAGTTTAATATTTTTATCTCTTCTATCATCAGTATATTTTGAATATACTGTAAAATCAATATTCTTTGGTTCTTCTTCTAAAAATCCGTGGAAATACATAGCTGTTAAATGAGAAACTATTGTTGGTGGATGTTTCATTTGGTATATATAACAAGGATCAGATTCTACATCACAAAGTTTATAAACTCCCACTCTTACTCTTTTTATAATTCCTTTTTGTGTAAGCTTTGATAAATGCTCTCTTGAAATTTTATTTTTTCCTGCTTCTTTTGTTGTTATAAATCCATTGTTTTCTTTCATAAGTTCAAATAATTTATTCTTAATTGTTTTCTTAGTTTTTTTCCTTTCCATAATACTTCACCTCGCGTTAAACGCCTCATATTATACCACAGACATATGGATTTTTCAAACAAAAAATGTAGTTTTTTTGAAAAAAATGTCATATTTTCCCGGATTTTATGTATTTTTAAACAAATATTTGACAAATTTACTTAATCAGATAGTGTAGCCTTTATTCTTCTTACTCCACTTGAAACAGCTTCTTCTTTTATAATTTTAAATTTACCAAGACAGTTAGTATTCTCTACGTGTGGTCCTCCACAAATTTCTTTTGAATAATCACCAATAGAGTAAACTTTAACCCTATCACCATATCTATCAGTAAATAATCCAATCGCACCAGAGTTTTGTGCATCTTCAAGACTCATTTCTTCTTGTTTTACTACTAATCCTTCTTGTATTTTTTGATTTACAATATCTTCAACTTTTTGTTTTTCTTCATCAGTTAGCTTTCTTGGAAATGAAAAGTCAAATCTAAGTCTTTGAGTATTTATATTACTTCCTCTTTGACATACATCATTACCAAGTACATCTCTTAGTGCTTGATGAAGAAGATGTGTAGCAGTATGATATTTTATATTTTCTATCGAATGATCTTGTAGACCACCCTTAAATTTTTCCATAGAACCTTGTCTTGATTTTTCTTGATGTTCCTTAAAGTATTTGTCAAAACCATCTATATCTGCACTCATTCCTACATTGCTAGCTTCCTCTTGTGTTAGTTCAGGTGGAAATCCAAATGTATCATAAAGTCTAAATACTGTTTTACCATTTATATTGTCTATTCCTTGTTTAGTTAATATATCACATATTTTATTAAATTCTTTTAGTCCCTTTTCTAATGTCCTTGAAAATTTAACTGTTTCATCTAAAATAGTATTTATTATTTTGTTTTTATTTGTTTCTAGTTCACTATAATATTTTGAATATTTAGAACAAATAATATTTGTAAAATCAGTTATAAATTCTTCATTTATATCAAGTTCAATATTACGTGCAAATCTTACCATTCTTCTTATCATACGTCTTAAAATATATCCTTGATCTGTATTTGATGGTACTAAGTTTTCACTTGCAATCATTATTGATGCACGCATATGATCTGCAACTATTCGCATATCTTTTTTATTTTCATCATAATTTTTACCTGATTTTTCTTCTATAAGTTTTATTAAATCTATCCATATTGATGACATGTAATTATCATGTACCCCTTCAAGTATTGCAGTAGTTCTTTCAACACCCATTCCTGTATCTACATTTTTTTGTTCTAATTTTTTAAAACCTTTTTCACTATGATAATATTCCATAAATACATTATTCCAAATTTCAACCCATCTATCATCTTCAGGATCAAATTTTTGTGGTATCTCATCATCACTATTAAAATAGAATATTTCAGTATCACTTCCAGCTGGACCAATACTTGTCATATTTGGCCACCAGTTATCATCTTCACCTAGATATGCAATTCTATCTTCACTTATACCTAATGATTTCCATACACTTTCACTTACTTCATCTTTTTTAACCATATCATTACCTCTAAATATTGTTACTGCAAGTCTTTCAATAGGTATATTAAGATATTTAGTTAAAAATTCAAAACTATATTTTATAGATTCTTCTTTAAAGTAATCTCCTAAACTCCAATTACCTAACATTTCAAAGAATGTATGGTGTACACTATCTCCTACTTCATCTATATCGGTTAATCTAAAACATTTTTGTACATCACAAAGTCTTTTACCTAGTGGGTGTGCTTGTCCCATAAGATATGGTACTAATTGTTGCATACCAGCTGTATTAAATAAACATGTTGGATCATTTTCAGGTATCAATGGTGCTGATTTAATAATAGCATGATTTCTTTCTTTAAAATAATTTAAATATGTATCTTTTAAGTCTATCATTGTAAATCACTACTTTCTATAAATTTATTTACTTCATCTTTTAAATCATTTAATGTTTTATTGTTTATTATTGTATAATCATAATCTTTAAAATTATCTAATCCTGTTTCAGTAATATGTTTCTTTTGTTCACTAGTTAATTCGTTGTTTTCAATTTCTCTTACCACATTAACTACAATAACATTTTTAAAATGTTTTCTAATACTTTCTATTTCTATAGTAAGTCTTATATCATCTATTACAAATATATCATAAAAATGCGACATTATATCTATATCTTCTATTGTTCTATCTATAAATAATGTTTCTTTTCCTAATTTCTTTCTAATTATATCTGTACCTAATTGTTGTAGTATCTCACGAGGTTTAGTCTCTTCTGATCCATCCCAATTAAAATATGTTTTAACATAATTTTTAAGAGTTGATACTATTTGTATTTGTATAACTTTTTTATCTAATTTATTTTTTAGATATTTTCCAATAGTAGATTTACCACTTCTTGCTTTACCACATAATAAAATTATTGTTGGCTCATTGTTTTCTTTGTATTCAAGCACATTATCACTTCTTTCTAAAATATAAATATATCATATCATAAAGATTTAATTTTTACTATATTTTATTTTGTTATTTGTTTAAAACTTTTATCTACTAATATATTTATTATATTGTATATTATAGTTGATAATATAAATAGTATAAGTAATATTACTAATATATTAAATGGTATATATGATAATGAAAATAAATTCTTAAAGAATAATACACATATAACAAATATACTTGCTAACATACCATACATAATACTTCTTAGTTTATCAAATGGTATACATAAATTATATAAATAGATAAAACATGTTAATGATGTTAATACAACACACATAGTAGATGTTAATAGATAACTTAAATTTAATATATTCGATATAGCTGATATTATTAGTACATTTATAACTATAGTTAATGCAGGAGCAAGTGCACGTTTTATAATTTTAGTAAGGAAATAACCTTCAACTTTCTTATTTGTTCTTTCTAGTGCAAGTACAAATGATGGTATTCCAATAGTAAGTGCTGATATAAGTGTAAGTTGTATAGGTATGAATGGATATGACATATCAATAAATAGAAATATTACAGTTAATAGTAATGAGTACATAGTTTTTACTAAAAACAATGATGCACTTCTTTCCATATTGTTAATTTCTCTTCTTCCTTCAGCAATTATTTTAGGTATCGTTTCAAAAGATGAATTCATTAATATTGCATCACTTACATTTTTAGCATCATCACTAGCATTGTCAAAGCTTATACTAAAATCTGATTCTTTAAGTGCCATAACATCATTAGTACCATCACCTATATATGCAACTTTACTATTTTTCTTTAAATATTTAATTATATCCTTTTTTTGAAATGGATTACTACGTGCAAATATAGTATAGTTATTTGTAATTTCTTCTAATTTACTTCTATCATATATATTACTTATATCTATTGCTTTATCATAATCTTTAATTCCACATTTTTTAGCTATTTTAGAAGCTGTTTCTTTACTATCACCAGTTATTATTTTAATGTTAACATTTTCTTTATATAGATATTTAACTATGTTTTCTATATTATCTCTTAATCTATCTTCTAACATAATAATAGCCATAACTTCTATATTATCAAAGTTATTATCTATATTTTGATTAGTATATCCTAATAATAAACATCTATATTTATCAGAATATTTATTTACAATATCTAATGTTTTCTTATCTTTACATAATTTTTCTGGTGCTCCTAAAAGTATCGTTCCATAATTTTTAATGGATAATGCACTATATTTTCTATCAGATGAAAAATTATATCTTTTTATTACTTCTTCTTTGATAGTTTTATTATATTTTTTCTGTATTGCAAGAGTAGTTTTATTCATATTTATAGAATTTGATATAAATATGTTAAGCATTTTATCAACATTTTTAGTATTTTTATTTATATATATTATTTTACTAAATTTTAAATCACCATATGTAAGTGTACCTGTTTTATCTAAACATACAGTATCTACTCTAGATAAATTTTCTATAGAATATAAATTTTTAATAAGTACATTATATTTAGATAATCTTATTACTCCAAGTGCAAATACTGTACTAGTAAGTAGTATTAATCCCTCAGGTATCATACCTACTACTGCTGCAATAGTATTAGTAAGTGAAGATGTTAAATCATTAGAAATATTATATTGACTTCTAAATAGTAACAATCCTAATGGAATTATTACTATTGCCATAATTTTTATTATCTTATTTAAACTTTTAACAATCTGTGATTGATTCTTTTTAATATACTTACTATCTATTACAATTTTATTTGCATAATTATCTATTCCTACATGAAATATTTGTGCTACTACTTCTCCACTTATTATAAAACTACCTGATAAGAGTGTATCACCAGATTTCTTAATTACTACATCTTCTTCACCAGTTAATAGGGATTCATTTACCTCAACTTCACCAGATAATATTTTACAATCAGCAGGTATCACATCATTATTTACTAATTTTATTACATCGTCTATAACAAGCTTTTCACTACTTATTTCTATTTCTTTATTATTTCTTATACATTTTATTTTTTTATCATCTAATATAGATAATTTATCAGTTATTTTTTTAGCTGATATTTCTTGTACACTACTTATTATAGTATTTATAACTACTACACCCAAAAATAGTAAATTCTTATATTCACCAATCCAAAATAATAATGAAGCTAAAAATAAATTCAACAAGTTAAATGGTGTAAAAATATTTTTAATTATTATATTCATAATACTTGGTGTTTTAACACCTATTTTTTTATTTACTTGTTTGTTTTTTATTCTATCTTCTACTTCCTCTAAAGTTAACCCTTTAATTTTATTCATGATTAAAATAATCTTTCCTGATATTCTATTTTTAGGTGGTCATATGCTTTTTTAGTAGCCATTCTTCCTCTAGCAGTTCTTTTTAAAAGTCCTTTTTGAAGTAGGTATGGTTCATATACATCTTCTATAGTTGTTACTTCTTCTCCAATTGATGATGCTATTGTTTCAATTCCAACTGGTCCTCCATTAAATTTCTCAATGATTGCTTTTAATAATTGGTAATCTGTTTCATCTAATCCTAATTCATCAACTTTTAATCTATCAAGTGCCATATCAACAATATTTTTATCTATTACACCATCACCTTTTACTATTGCAAAATCTCTTACACGTTTAAATAATCTGTTTGCAATTCTAGGTGTCCCTCTACTTCTTTTAGCAAGATCTAGTGATGCTTCTTCTTCTATTGGTACTTCTAATACCCTAGATGTTCTTTCTATTATAAGTTTTAATTCTTCATTAGTATAATATTTTAATTTACAAGTTATTCCAAATCTATCTCTTAGTGGACTAGTTAAGTCTCCTGCTCTTGTAGTTGCTCCAACTAAAGTAAATGGTGGTAAATCTATTTTTATATTTCTAGTAGATGAATCACTACCTACTATTATATCTAGAGTAAAATCTTCCATTGCTGGATAAAGTATTTCTTCAATATATCTTGGCATTCTATGTATTTCATCTATAAATAATACATCACCTGGTTCAAGAGTTGAAAGTATAGCTGCTAAATCTCCACTTTTTTCTATAGATGGTCCACTAGCAGTTTTAAGGTTACTTCCTAGCTCGTTTGCAATTATATTTGCAAGTGTAGTTTTACCAAGACCTGGAGGACCATATAATAGTACATGATCTAGTGTTTCATTTCTCATCTTTGCAGCTTCTATAAATATTTTTATATTTTCTTTTACATCAGCTTGCCCAATATATTCATCTATACTATCAGGTCTAATACTAGCTTCATATGTATCTTCTTTTAATTCTTTATTTGTTACTACTCTTTCATCTTCCATAATTAACACCATCTTTTCATTCGCATACACATTATAACACGCATTATTAAATTACATCAATATATATTACTTATATTTTTAAAATCTTATTTATATTTTTAAAACTATCCATTATATCATTATCATTTATATCTAATTCATTTAATATTAATGAAAAATTTTTATTATCATTTTCTATTATATTATTTATTGCATCTAATATTATGTTTAGATCATTACCATATTTATATATAAATGGAATTGAAATAAGCATTCCTAGAGAGTAAGATATATCTATTAACATCTTATAATCTATATTTTCATTATTTAGATGATTTTTATTGCGTATTAGTTCTTTAATTCTATAATTTTGATAACTTAAATTATATTTTGATATAAGTGCAATCTCAGCAACTATACTAGGTACTTCAATATATATTTTTTTTGAATTATTAGTATAGTATGAATGCATAAACTCATGAATAAACTCTACACTGTTTTTATTATTTAATATAATTAAATCTTTGTTGCTTGATTTCATATGAATAGCAATTGATAAACTAAAATTACTATCATAAAAATAATTATTTACATTATCTAAATAAAATGCATACAATTCTTCATTTGTTTTTATATAGTTTTTAAAAATTTTAAAATTATCATTTTTAATATTATTTGTTGATCTACTAATATTTGGTATTTTAATATTATTAAGTAAATATCTAATATAATTTAAATCACTTGTTATAAATTGTTCTAATTGATTTTGATTTTCTATTAACTGTTCTAATACATCGATATCCGAAGTCATATGTAAAAATTTTTTCATTTTATTAACTATTAATTTTTCTGAAAATATAACTTCGTTAATTTCTATAAAATCATCAATTTTATGTAAATCATCATACAAAGCAATATATATTAAAGCAATATCATTTGCATATAACATTTTTTTATTAATATTATCAGTTTTAAAATATTTACTTAACATATCTAAGAGATATTTATATAATCTATCCATAACCTTATCCCCATACTAATATTTATTTCATCATTAGCCTTAATGCTTCTTTTACTTGAAGAGATATATCTTGATCTTTATTAACATTTGGTAATATTTTTTTAATATCAACTAATTTATAACCTAGACCTTCTAACACCTCAATTAGTTCTTCAGTAGAATCTTGCACTTCATTAACACCATCCGTTGATATATTTAATTTTCCCTTAAGATCAAGTATTATTTGTTTAGCAACTTTATCACCTATTTTAGGAAATTTCTTAAGATATAATATATTTTCTCTTTCTATTGCATCAACAATTCCTGCGATTGATCCAGTAGCAAGTATAGGTAAAGTCATTTTAGGCCCTACACCTTTAACTGTCATAAGTTTTAAAAACATTTCTTTTTCTTCTACTGTTTTAAATCCATATAGTGAATTCTCTTCTTCTTTAATATGTTGGTATATATAACATTTTGCTTCACTACCCTCTTTAAATGCAAATGGATTTGGTGTATATATTAAGTACCCAATACCATTATTATCTATTACTATATAGTTAGAACTTATTTCAGCTACTATTCCTTTTATATATGAATACATTTTATTTCCTCCTACTTTCACTTATCAATTCAATATCTTCCATCATATATTTTATTCTTTCTATTATTCTTCTTGCTTTTACCCTATCAACATTTTCTCTTGTTATACTTAAATGATCTTCTAATTCTTCTATATTTAAATTAGAGGTCATAAATGTAACTAATTTATTTTGCATTCTACTCTGTAATATTGTACCAAGTATTTCATCTCTAGACCATGGTGTTGTATCTTCAGCTCCAATGTCATCTATTAATAATATTTCTACATCACATACTTTATCAAAAAGAGTATCAAAATTAGATAATTCTTTTGGCTTATTAAATGAACTTTTAATTGTTCTTAAAAACTCTGGCCAATATACTATCGCACTATTAATATTTTTTTTGGACATTTCATTTAAACATGCTGATATCATATATGTTTTACCGCAACCAAAGTTACCATGTAAAAATAATCCTTTAACTTCTTTTTTCTCATAATTATCTATAAATTTTTTTAAATATTTAATAACTGGATATCTATTTTTATCATCTACAAATATATCTTTCATTTTAGCTCTTTTTATTTCGATAGGCTCATTAAAAGTAAATACATTTTTAACTTCATTATCTTCTTTTAATATTTTCTTTTTATGTTTACAAGCTAAATATTTAAAAGTTAATAAATTATTTTTATTAATACAAGGATAATAAACATAACCAGCTAATTCATTTTTACAAGTTGCTATACTCCTACATCCTTTACAATTTTTTAAATTGTTACAACTTTTTAAAAATTTTGATGTATTTTTAATTATAGTATCTTCATTTATTTTAAATTTATTAACTAATGTTTTAAAATTTTCATCATTCATTGCTTTCATATAATTTTTTTTAAGATTTAAATCTAAATTTTTATCTCTATATATATTTATTTTTTCTTTTACTTTTTCCATATACATCACCGTAACAATCAATATTATTTTAACATACTTATTTATATTTAAGAATAGATTTTATTATTTTTTATGAAAAATTTTTATAAAATAATAATTAGTATTATAAATTAATATAAATACTAATTATTATTTTGAGTAATTTTTATTTCATTATTTAACAGCAATTTTCTTTTCAAGTTGTTTTATTTTTTTACATATGAATTGATCATATAAAAGTTCCTTTCTTTGATAAGTGTGCCATATTAACACAATAAAAACCATCTGTCAAATGGCTAAAAGTAGCAAAAAAGTGAGTTTTGTATACAGAAATAATTAAAATATCTTCAAAAAAATAATTTTTGAAGATATTTTTCTGTTTTTTGAGCTCAAAACTCTGATTTTTGAAAAATTTAATTTTTTTTCATTTTTTTACTTTTTGACAAATGAATAAAAAAGGGGCTGTAATGAAATGAAATAATTTCATTCAGCTCTTTTTTGTTATGCAACTATCTCTCAATTGCTACATCGTATAAATATTAAAAACTTGAAATCGTAAGCCCTTGAGGCAAATTTGTCATACAACTAATTGACGAAAAAAGATATACTATATAAAGTATTTTACTATAAAAAAGTAAAATTCCTATATGTTACTCTTAAAAATGTTGTGAGGAAATATTCAAAAAGTAAAGATTTTACATAATTTTAAATATAATATTGTTAAATACATAGAAAAAAGAAGCTATAATGACTTTTCATTTCATTACAGTCCCTTTTATTGATTTAAACCAACTAATGTTTCATGTATATCTTCTTCAATAGTATTTAGGTCTAATTCTTCTATTCTATCAACTCTGCATTTAATTGATGTTAAAATACTATCAACTTTACTAACTGCATCATCTAAATCATCATTAACAACAACATAATTATATTTAGGTAATTGATTTATTTCTTTATATGCAGTTTTAAATCTATCAATTAATTGTTCTCGATTTTCTCCACCACCACGTGCAATAATTCTTTTTTTTAACTCTTTTATTGAAGGAGCAAGTATAAATATAAGCACTGTATTAGGAAAAATTTCTTTAATCTGTTTAGCACCTTGAACATCTATTTCCAATATGACATCAAATCCATCGTCAAGCAATTTTTGAACTTCTTTTTTAGGAGTCCCAAAATAGTGACCATTTCTAACACGAGCATATTCTAGAAAATCACCATTTTCTAACTTTTTTTCAAATTCATCTGTAGATACAAAATAGTAATTAACACCATCTACTTCTTTACTTCTCATAGGACGAGATGTATATGATATTGGACAAACAGTATTTTCTCTTATCTTTAAGATCTTATCAATAACTGTTCCCTTACCAGCACCACTTGGTCCAGATACAACTATTAATTCTCCATTCTTTTTATTCTTTATCATTTAACTTTTTTCCTTTCATTATTTTTAAATATTATATCATAAACCTCATTATAATTATTAACAAAATAAAATTCTATTTTATTTTTAATATATTTAGGTATTTCTTCAAAGTCTCTCCTATTAGATTCAGGTATAATTATTTTTTTGATACCACTTCTTTTTGCTCCTAAAACTTTTTCTTTTAAACCACCTATAGGTAAAACATTACCAGTCAATGTTATTTCACCAGTCATTGCAAAAAAAGGTGGTACATTTCTTTTTGAAAGAGCAGAAATAATTGCGGTTGATAATGCGATACCTGCACTAGGTCCATCCTTTGGAATTGCACCCTCAGGCATATGAATATGTATGTCATTATTTTCTATAGTATTATAACTTATTGAAAATTGTTTATAATTTTGTTTTATATAACTAAGAGCAATCGTTGCAGATTCTTTAATAACATCACCTAAAGAACCAGTCAATATTATTTCACCTTTACCTTTATAATAGATAACTTCTATTGGAAGTACATCACCACCAAATGAATTATATGCAAGTCCATTTACTATACCAGGTACTTTATCATATGATAATTCACTATAAAAATATTTTCTATTTCCTAAATATTTAATAATTGAAGTATCATAAATATTATATAATATATCATCAACATTTTCGGTAACTATAAGCTTTACAACTTTTCTAATTATCTTTTCTATACATCTTTCCAACTCTCTTACTCCAGATTCTTTAGTATAATATTTAATTATCTCTAAAATAGCTTTATCATTAAATAATATATTTTTTCTAGTTAATCCATTTTCTTTTATAAGTTTAGGAATCAAATATTTCTTTGCAATATCAACCTTTTCATATTCAGTATAACTAGACAGTTCAATTATCTCAAGTCTATCTCTTAGCGGATCTGGTATTTGTGAAATATCATTTGCAGTTAATATGAATATTACATTGGATAAATCATATTCTACATCAATATAATTATCTATAAAATTTTTATTTTGATTTTTATCTAATATATCTAATAATACACTAGCTGGATCACCATGTATATCTTTATTTAATTTATCAATTTCATCTATCAATATAAGTGGGTTACTACTTTTAGATTTTTTAATCGCACTTATTATTTTACCAGGATAAGCCCCAATATACGTTCTCCTATGTCCAATAATATCAGCCTCATCTGATACTCCACCAACACTAATTTTTGCGAACTTTCGTCCCATAGCACGCGCTATACTTTTTGCAAGTGTAGTTTTACCAACACCAGGTGGACCAGATAAACATATTATAGGAGTTTTTGCGTTTTTAGTTTTAATCTTTACTGCTAAATATTCAAGTATTCTTTCTTTTACATCCATAAGTCCATAATGTGATGAATCAAGAATTTGTTTTGCTTTATTTAAATTTTCATTTTCTTTTGAAAATATATTATAAGGAAGAGAAAGTAAGGTTTCAATATAAGTTTTTGAAATTGAATATTCAGGAGATGAAAACATCATAGAGGATAACTTTTTAATTTCACTATTAACTTTATCTTTAATATTTTTTGGTGCATTAATACTATCTAATTTATTTTTATACTTGTCTATATCATTAACATCAGTATCATTATCACTTATTAAATTTAATTCCTCTTGAATATTTTTTAATTTTTCTTTTAAAATATATTCTCTTTGTACATTTTCCATATCTTTTTGTATATTAAATTCAATATTATTTTCAATATCTAATAATTCCATTTCATGTCTAATATCTTTTACTAACATATTAGCTCTTTTTATTATATCAATTTCATTTACATATTCTTGTTTTCTATTAATATTAATAGGTAATATTTGACATAATATATCAATTATCATAGATAAATTATTCATATCATCAATATGTTTTAAAATAGTAGTATCAACATAAGGCGTTCTTTCTATCAATTCTTTAAATGATAAATATATTTTTCTTTTATAAGCTTCTTCTTGATTTTTATCAGTTTTTTCATATTCAATTTTTTCAATTTCAGCTTGATATATATCTTCTACAATTTTTTTATATTTTATTACATTTACTCTTCTTTTACCTAATAAGGACACTCTTATATTACCATTAGGAAGTAATATTTTACTTTTGATTTTTGTTATAATACCTATCTTAGGAAAAGATTTGATATCCATTTTATTATTGGTATTATTTATAACTAAAATATGACCATCATCATCTGATAAAGACGAACTAATCATATTTTTTTCTGTTTCTTTTTTAAGTTCTATTCTAAGTTCGCAATGTGGAAGTAAAACAAAGTCTTTAAGTATTAAAACCTGTAAATTAGTTTTTATCATGTCCACACCTCCACAAATTACAATTACTATTATATAATAAATATTGAGAAAATCAATGAAAAACAATAAAAAAAATTAGGAAATTTTTAACTCAATAATTATCAAATCTTGGTTAAAATTCTCTAATTTATTTATTTATATATAAATAATTATATTTATTTATTTGTATGTCAACCTTATATAATTTTATTTATTTTCATTATTTAAGTTAATAACTTGCTTGAAATAATGGTAATATCTCATCACTTGATTCAATTATGGTATTTCCATCATATGTTTTAATTTCAGGTAAAGTAATTTTTTCATATTCTTCTTTATCTTTTTTTGTTCCATCAGAGTTTATTAATCTTACTATTCTTTTATTTTTATAATCAATATAATCTCTTTCATCATCAATGCTTCTTAATGGATCATGCCCAGTTATATCTATTGATATATTTTGGATATTAGAGTTTTTTCTTACTATCATTCTTGAATGATATGTTGTGGTATTCGGTGTCTTATTATGATTGTCTAATAACACAATGCCTATATATTTTGTATATGGTCTAAAATTTGTTTGATCTCTATCAAATTTTTCGCCTACTACTGTAGCCTCATAACATTTAAAATCTTCAGATAATATTTCATTACCTAAGAATACATAATTATATGTATTTGAATCATCGGATTGAGAAACAAAAATCCCTGCTTTAAATGTTCCATGATTCCATTTTTCGTTTAACTTTATTCTATTATTTTCTCTATCTATGTTTTCAAATTCATATAAGTACATCCACACATTTTGTGAATATGTTTCTTTTGGATATGTATAACCTTTAGAATCTGTATAATCCCAAAATATTAAACCTCTGTTTGAATTTATATAATTACCAGTAAAACCTGATACATCATTCAAATATACATATTCATCTCCATTTTTTAAATCATGTGTTAAATATGTTAGACTATTATCAATAGATCTATAATTTTTAAAGTATATATTCTTTTTGTCTATGTCTTTTTCATATATACCGGCATAGTATCTTGTACCACTATTATTACTTTTCGCACACATATTCATATAGTATTCTTTGCTTGTATCTATTGCAATATTTGATGAATAAATATCAGATTCTGAACTACTACTTATATAAAAACTACCCAAACTTTTATATTTTTCATCACTATATGTTGCATTAGAAAAATTTGTATTATCCCCTAATTCACCTAATCCATTATCTACTAGATTTTGTGATACAGTAATATTTATTGTTTTATTATCACCTACATTTTTCCCATCTTTACTATTTCCATATATTTTTAGATCTTCTAAATTTCCATTAGTAGTATTTGATATTACTGTTATTTCATCCTTTGGTGATTTATCATGTTGTCTTGCCTCTATTTGTATCTTAAAGCTTGCTTCCCTATTTAACATATAACTTTGGTCTATACTATTGGAATTTTCTATCCATATCATTAAATTATATTTATTGGTACCTTTCTTATCTATTTCAATACTTCTCTTTAAATAATATTTTGTATTTTCTATCTCTAAAAAATTACCTTCATTTACTATTTCATTATCTCTTGTTAATCTCCATTTGAAATTTAAATCAGTTAATGCAGTTGGTAAATCTACATCTACAAGTTTAATATCATAATATGCATAACTATTTCCGTTATTTACTACACTAAAGCTATATACACTTGCTTTTTCTTCTATTTCATCACTGTTAATTGGTAGTAAATTATCAACGTGTACTTCATCTTCATCAATGTATTCAACATCAAGATTACCTAGTTTAGTTGAATTCTCACTAATACTCGTATTAAAGAACATTGCGTAACTAAATATAAGTATTCCTATTATTACTACTATAATAGATATTATTACCACATTTCTTATTATTTTCTTCTTATCCAAATTAAAACACCTACCTTATTTTAAGGTAAGTTTATTGGTCTTATAAGTATGACCCCCCCATATCAAACATATGTTTGTGCGTGTTCAATACGAGAAGGACCTACCTTTTTTATTACAATTTAATTCTA
>CANRKE010000016.1 GCA_947631135.1 uncultured Bacilli bacterium
GCTATACTTGGAGAAAATAACCAAAATGTAATAACTGATACACCAGATTTTAGTAAAGCAGCAGTATCACAAGAATACTATGATTCATTGCCTGAATCACAACCTAACTCTAATGATCCAAGTTCAACAAAAAAAGAAACAGTAGTAGAAATGGATTATATCAGGATAGTGATAGTGATGGCAATACGTATTACTATAGAGGACATGTAGAGAATAACTATGTAAAGATACCTGGTTTAAAGTGGGACAATACAGATGATTATCATAAAAAAGGTGAAGATATGTTATTTAGAATAGTAAGAATAAATGGTGATGGAACAATCAGAATAGTTACAGATGGTTCAGTTGGTAAAAGCAAATTTAATGAATATAAGGATTTAGGAGAAAAATATCCCTCAGGAGAAGAATATCTTGGATATACATATAAAACAAGAATAGGATATAGAATAGGAAAAGAATCTGATGACGAAGCTTCAATGGAAGTGGTATCAACAGATAGTTATTATTTTTCAGATAAAGTAACAATTGATAGAATTAATGGTGAATACACATTAGTAAATCCAGTATTACATACAGGTGAAGAGTGTTTTAATAATAAAGAATTATGTGAAGGAAAGTATACTCAATTTTCTGATTCGCCAAAAAAGAATGATCGTTTATATAAAATAACAGAATTTATATCAGAAGAAAACGTAAAATATAAATATTATCACTATAGTGGTGAACCATATTATGATTTAAATAGTAGTAATGATAGTACCATTAAGAAATATCTAGATGGTTGGTATAGTAAATATATGATGAAATATGATAGCTTGTTTGTAAGCACAAGATATTGCAATGATACAACTAGTTCTCCAGGTTTAACAATATACTATGGATCAATAAAAAGAGTAGAAACTCATAATCCATCATATATATGTCCAGAAACAGATAAAACATATGGAGGAGAATATATACTAAAAGTAGGATTATTATCAGGTGATGAGGCAGCCTTTGCAGGTGGGTTATATTTTTGTGCTGAAACAGATTTCTATTTAAGTGGGACAAGTGAGATAAAAATTTTAATGTCCCCTGTGGATTATATACGGTCAATTAATTATACATTTGGAATTAATGAAAAAGGTAGATTATATGCAATTGCAATGGGATCTTATAATGATGTTGTACCTGTCTTAAATTTAAGAAAAGATATAACATTTACTAAAGGTGTAGGTACTAAAGAAGATCCATACACAATAATTGTTGAATAATATCGTATACTTAAATAATATATTTTAAATAAAACATACTTTGTGTGTTTTTTTAAGTTTTATAGAAAAAAATATGAAAAAATTACAATAATACTTTATATATTTTATAAAATATTGTATAATTAAATAAGAATAAATAGGAGGTAGGCTACTATGACTAGTTTAATTAAAGATTCTTTAAATAGTGTTCTTGCTAAAAGCTATCTAAAAAATTTAGAGAATGATCTTGAAAGTTTAAAAATGAGTACAACTAATGATATAATAGAAGACAACAAGCCAAAAGATATTATTGATATAGATTATAGTAAATTTATTAGTAGTCTATCTAAGTTAAAATTTAATAAAGAAGAAAAAAATGAGGATGAAGAAATAATAGAAGACATTGCAAATGATGAAGACGATAAAGATAAAGCAGAAATAGATAAAATAGATTTTGATGTTCCTATAATAGATATTGATAATAATATAGAAGAAAAAAATGAGGATGAAATAAAGGAAGAAAATATTGAAATAGAATTACCTTTATTATTATCTGAAAAAGAAAATGACAATGATAATAACGATGATGATAAATTAACAAATAGTAGTATAAATATATTAGAAGATGACCTAGAAAAAGCAGATGATTTTCATGATGAATTAAATGATTTAATGATTCCAGATATAAACGTAGCTGATGAATATAAAGATGATACAGATAATAATTTAGAAAATGTAAAAGATAATGAAGACCATACAATTGAAAATATTGATGAAGTAAATTGGGTTGAAAATATAAAAATTCCAGAATCTATTTCACCCATAAATGATATAAAATTAAATAAAGAAGAAATTAAATTAGAAATGGATGATCTTCAAGAAAAAAATGATGAAATTCCAAAAGTTCCATCATTTGATATAGTAGATGAAATAAAAAATAGTAATGAAGAGGCAAATCATATAAATATAGATAATACTATAGAAGAAAAACAAGAAACAATTATTAATGAAAATAAAGGATTTCTTCAAAAAATAAAGAGTGATAGTATATATAATATAGATGAATAATGAATAGGATGTGTAATTTATGAATAAGAAAATATATCTTATATTTGTACCAGTAATAATATTAGTAGTATTTGCAATATTCATAATATACAATAACCAAAAAGAAAAATTAAAAACATTTGAACATAGTGGATATATACTTGCATCATCTAATGATATTAACGATAGTGATCAGATATTAAGATATTACTTTGATGAAGATGAAAATTATAAAGAAAAATATAATAAAACAGTATCATTTAATGATACAGAGGGAGATAAAGTTACTACTAGTGTAGTAAATTTTCTTCATTTTAATAATCAAGCAATAAGTGCGCTATCAGATGGAGTAATAATAGATTTGAATAAAATAGATGTAAAACCTATAACTTATTATAATATATTTAAAAATACTATACTTTATAAAAATAATGATTCTTATACAATACAAAATGGTAAAAATAATATTAGATTTGATGATTTTATATGGAAAATTTCTGAAAATAAATATATTGTTGTGTCTAAAAATATTAAGCTTACATTAAATAATGAAGAAAATACGGCAAACGATTATTTAGAAATAAATTTTTTAGATGGTGGAATAGTTAAACTTTTAAATCAAAGTGTATCATTTCAAACAGTATCTAGTAATGCATACTTGGAAACTAGTAATGGAGTTGTACTTAATCTAAATAATAGATATCTTTCAAAAAATAATGAAGATGAAATAATATCTTTAGATCAAATGGTAATTAATTCCGATGATAATATAGATGTAAAACCAAAGACCGAAAAAGAAGATGAAGAATTAGATAAAGATAATCAAAATACTAGTGATAATAATGATAAAACTAATGATGATAATACAATAGTTAACGATAACAATAGTAATACAACTAATAATAATATAAATGGTAGTGATTTAGAAGATGAAGAAATAGATGTTACAAATGAAGTTCAATATGAACCTATATTTATAGTATCTAGATTTAATACTACTGCAATAGGTATGAATGCAACTATAGATATATCAGATGAAAATAGTACAATAAATTCAGATATAACATCTACAATAATTGATACATCTACTGGTAAAGTGGTATATACTCAAAATGATTCTACTGGTATTACTAGTATTACAGTTGCAACTGAGCAATTGAATCCAGATAAAGAATATTTACTTAAAACTAATGCCAGTTATGTAGTTGATGGAATTGAATATCAAAAAGATTTCATATATAGAATATTTAATACTGATTCACTAGGTATAAATATAACAAAAGATTATTTCACTGATAATAGTATGTCATTTATAATAAGTGCGGACAGTTACTCAACAGTTAAAAGTGCTGATGTAGAACTATTAGATGAAGAAGGAAAAATAATTAAAACAACATCTATAAATATTGAAGAAATAATAAGACAAGGCGAATATAGTATAATGTTTGAGGACTTATCATCTAATACAAATTATACTATTAACATAACTAATTTTGAATATGAGGGTGCAATAATTACTGATGGATACGAAATTAGAAAAAATTATAAAACACTAAAACAAAAACCTATTATTGGTGATTCATCATATACAATAGATAAAAGAAACAGTTTGTTTAATATTAAAATAAATTCAATTACAGATAAAGATAGTGGAATAAAAAATTATAGATATGAATTATATGATGCTAGAACAATCGAAAACAAAGAACCACCTGTATTTAAACTAGAAAAAGATAGTGCATCTAGTGCAGATATATTAGTAGATGATAAAACAGTATTCAGAGGGATTCCTTATGTATATAAGATAGTATTAGAATTTTATGATAATGAAAAAACAGTAGAATATTCAACAGATTATTCAAGTGATATATTAAAATTAGAAGGGGTAATATTTCCTAAGTTAAATTTTGATGAAGAAGAAGTTACATTCGAAAGAATAAAAGGTGTTATTAACATTGAAGATACAGGAAATTCAATTAAACTAGATGAAAATAGTAAAATATTAATAACATACAGAGATTCTATAGGTAATACTAAACAGTTTACTTCTACTGGTACACTATCTATACCATTTGATCAAAATAATTTAAGAGCTAATGAAACATATACAATTTCTGTATATGGTAATGTTGATTTACAAGATAATAATGGAGAAATTGAAAATTGTTATATTGGTAGTGTTGTCGTTAAAACAAAAGAAACCAATCCATTTTATGTAAATTATACAGAAAATAAAGAAGATTATAGAAATGCTTTTTCTATTAATTTTACCTTAAGTGGTATAGAAAATGAGTCAGAAAAAGGGGAAGAAGAGGATGGCGAAGGTGTAACCCCTATGTCCAAAAAAATCAAAAATTATAATCCAAAATTAATGTATTTTCAAAATGATACAAATTTATTAGAAGCAAAAACATTAACAGGAATTACATTTAATGTATATGAAGGACAACAAATAACTAATAAACCAATTAAAAGTATTACTTTCACTGATCATAATGTAAATGAATATGAAAGTGAGTTAAAAGAATTATATTATGATCAAATGTTTAAATTGACTCCTGAACATTTAGGAATTAGGAATAGAGATTTAAAAGAACCGTATTATACAATAGAAATAACAGGAGCATATGATTATACAGATTATAAGAATAAAATAGAGATTAAAAATTCTACAATTGTAGTTAGAACTAATGGTGTATTACCAGATTTACCCGAAGATTTAAACGATGCAGTTGAAATAAACGAAATTAGAAATAAAAATGCAATAGGTGAAGGTGCAGAAAGTTGTAGAAGACCTAATTTTTCGGATAACACAATAGTGGGATACAAAATAATGGCAAAATATGATAATACTGATAGATATTTAAAGAAATTACATTATCAAATTTGGGATGCCAATAAAGGGACTGTGGTTAAAAGTATAGATAGAAATATTGATTTAGATGGTGTTATTCCATATGAAATAGTATGTTTAAGTGATGGTACAGAATATAGTGTTAATGATACGACGCCAACAAGAGGAAACTCATACTATGTAACATATTATGGTGAAGCTGATTTAACACATGATGATATAATAGATGTAACTTATCCTTCTTTAGATGATTTTGAAGATGATGATAGTGTAAATAGCAATACTATAAAAACAATGCTTAGATCACAGACTAAAAATGCATATAAACAAGAACCATCAGTTAGAGTATATCCAAGTATTTCTACATCTAATACATATACTTGGAAATATCAAATAAGTGATATAGATAATGCCTTAATTGATAATAATATGATAGCTAAAATAGATAATGTTGATAAATCTACAAAACAATTTGATGATAATAATCATGAACAAGCAATAACATTTGATAATTTATCTAAAGGTACACTTACTTTAAATGTTAATCAAGCTCTTATTAAAAATAATGCAAATAGAGTATTAAGGGAAATAGCTAATCAAGAATTTTTTGGCGTTGATACATTAAATAATATTAACTATGATGTAAAAATTGAAAACAACAAATTAGTTTTTGAAATATTAAATTATAGTAATGTTTCTGATGAATTAAATAAAATTGCATCGTATAATGTAGATATTACAAGTGGTAGTTTAAAAAAGACTATTAATAATTTAAATATAGTTGGAAATAAATTATATGTTGATCTATTTGAATTGAATGAATTTGTAGGTAAAAAGTTTAATGTTAATTTATATGTTTATTATGATACTGGTATAAGTGGTATTGATTTAAAAGATGAAAAAGTCGCACTTCAAACAATTACAAATTATTTAAATCCTGGATATTATTATTCACCATCAAATGGGGAACTTACACAAAAAACAGAAGCATTAGACTCAATATATACATCTACATATGCTAATAATAGATTTACATTAAATTCATTAGTAGATAATAAAAATTATATTGTTAACTTAACTGATTCAAGTAGTGGTAAACAATACAATGGAAAGAGCGTTTTATTAAAAGCTTTAAGAAAACAAGAATTAAGTAGTACAGCTAATAAAGATTTACAATTCAATAACATTATACCTAAGATAAGTATTAAAAATGATGAAGGACTAGATGATATCTTAACAACACTTAGAGAAGCTGAAATAAAATTAAAATTATATGAACCAGAAATTAAAAATTCAATAGAAAATAATATAATACATTTAGATTTATATACAGCAGATAGTAATATTTTTCTTAAAACAATCGATGTTAATACTAAAGATTTAAATAATCCAATAGTAATAGAAGAATTAAATCCAAAACAAGAATATTACTTTAAAGTATGGGCAAATATACTAAATGTAGAAACTAAAAATTATGAAAAAAATTATTTATATGATATCGATCAAGATAGATCAGAAATAAAATATTATTTTAGTACATTATCTGAAATAGGTATATCAAATATAAGAATACGTTATTCTGCTCAAACATATTCTAAGAAAAACTTTATTATAACTTATTCACTTGAACAATTATTAGGATTTGATGAAATAAGATATGAAGTATATGAAAATGTAGTAGATGAAGAAGGTAATACCACTTTAGAAAAAGTTGATATAGATATTGCACCAGATAAAATATTTTCTAAAAATATGACTAAGCAGATTGGTTGTGAACCAGGTAGCATATTTAAAACAGATACTACATACACATTTAAAATAATACCAATAGCTAATATCAAAGACTTAGTTGATGGAAGGGATAGAACTGTTGAACTTGGTACACAAGAATATAGTTATAAGTTTAATACATTAAATAGTCCATATGTTGGTATAACATATAGTAATATTAAAAATACATCACTTAACTTTAAAGTAAGTATATTAGATAATCATAAAACTATTGTAAATGATCATTATAATGTTAAAATATATGAAAAAGATGAAGATATAACACCAGATGAATATAAGGGTTCATATCCATCTAATACACCAAATCAACAATTTAAATTAGAAAACCTAAAACGTGAAACTGAGTATAGATTCTGTGTTAATACACTTGTTGATTTAAAGAATAAATTTATTCCTAGCGAATATGAACATACTTCAGAATGCGTAGTTGCACGTACACCAAATGAATATGATGTTGATATGGGTAGAATAGTTGCTCAAGCAAACAAGACAGTTACTGATAGAGTAGATTTAATATTCTATGAATCATATAATATTGGTAAAATAAATACATTAACTTATACAATATATAACTCTAGTACTGGTTTTTCAATGTCAGATACTATGGAATTTATCCCAACAAGAAAAACTACAGAAGAGTTAGGGACATATTATGAAATTACATTACCACAAAATTTAACTATTTCAGGATTGTATTATATAGAATTACAATTTAGAATAGATAATAATATTGTTTCAACAAATAGTGTTGAATACACATACAATGGATAGAAAGGAATGGTATCATGAGAACATTACAATATGGCAACAAAAAATCGTTTACATTCTATGCTCTCATAATTATAGCTATAGTAGTAATATTTGTACTTGCAATAATAAAAGTTGCTACTATAGATAGACAAAAATATAGTATAGATAAAAATGAATTCGTAATAGACGAAAATTATATGACGATAAACTTAGAAGATAATGGTACCATTTCAAAAAAATGGGATAATAAATTTTATTTGACAGTTGGAAAGGATAAATATACATTAGGTGATTATACATTTACTTATGATACAGTAGAAGGTAATATTAATATATATGGTACATCATATCAAGTAATGAATAATGGAAACGTTATTAAGAATGCTAAACAATTTGAGATACTAAATACAAATACTACTACATTTTATAAACTTGCAGATAGAAGATATTTATTAGTAGGAAGAGATATAACAAGTGATAATAATACTTTTAGTACTAATAACTTTCTATTTGTAGTAATAGATAAAAGTGGTAATGCACTACTTATAAATGATAAGATGAATGCAAAAACATTAGAACCATTAATATTAAATAGTGGAAACTTTAAATTTGATGTTGCAAATGAATTACTTACAATAAATAATACTAGTATAGATCTTAAGAAAATAAATGGTAGTACAAATAAATATGTCGCACAAGTAGAAAAAGATAATACTAATAACGATGATGAAGATAAAGATACTACTGATAATACAAATAATAATACATTACCAGATAATAATAATGTTATAAATAATAATAATTCAAATATAACAAATAATGATATAAATAGTAATGTTACAAACAATAATAATTCTCCAGGATATAATTTTGTAGCTGTAAAAAGTGCATCTATAAAGGGCCTTAGTACAACATGTAATTCAATTACTGTAAATTATCTAGTAAATGATATTAAAAATGAATATGCATCAGTATTTCTAATACTTAAAAAATCAGCAAATGATGAAGGAGAAAAAATATTACTTAATAAAGATGAAATAACATATAAAATAACTAATTTAATTCCAAATACAGAATATGAAATAAGTATGGGTTATACTATAGTAACAAAAGTAGGTGATGAAAGAACAACAACAGAAAATATAGGTGATGGAATTAAAGTTAGAACTAATAAAGTTAATAATTCTTTAGCGATTACTAAGATAACAGGATATAAAATTTATTTTAATTTAAAAATTGATAGTGCATATCAGATAGAATATGGTATAATAAACTTATATGCTAAAGATATATATCAAGTAGATTATGAATTAGTAGGTAGTATAAAAGTTAATACAAATCAAGCTATAACTAGTGAAGGGTTTAGTGGAAGTATTAATTATTCTAATAGATATGAGTATATATTAAAATTAGAAAATGCAGTTTATAATGGAGAAGATACAAATTTAAATTTACAAACTAGATTTATAAACTATAGTTAAGGAGGTATTATTATGGAATCAGTTTTAGCAGCGACACTAACATCAATAGGAACAATGATAGGACTTGCGTTTCTAGGTATTGGTATTGGTATTGGTATATTAGGATCAAAAGTTGCAGAAGCAGTAGGAAGAAATCCAGAAACAAAATCAGATATAGTTCATTCAGTAATGGTTATAGTGATTATTTCATCTGTATTCTTACTACTATTATTTGCGTTTGTATTTCTATTATTATTCTTTAATCCATTAGTATAATGTCTGCAATTTATATATCAGCTTTAATTATAGTAATTGTACTTAATATATTTATGTTTATAGCTCTTAAAAATATAGTAGGGGCAATAAATAAAGAAACAAAGAGTTATTTTGTTGAAAAATTACAAAATTACGATGAATTAATTAAAGTAAAAGAAGATAAGTTAAAACAGATAGAAGAAGAATTAAATAAGAGTAATAAAGTAGGAGATTATGATAATAGTGAAATACAGGATAATACAGATAGTGTAGAACTTGATATAAATGTTCCAAATTATTTAAATGAAGATGTATTTAAACAATATAAAAAGATAAATGAAACATTTATAGTTAAAGAAGAAGAAATAATTAAAAATTTTATAGATGAAAAATTAGATACAAGTGATTTAAGTCTATATAATACACTTGATACATTAAATAATAAATTTAGTTTTGATAAGATGTATGAATTATCTACGTTATCAAGTGATGAACAGATAAGTATATTAAAAGATATAATAAATGATGATGAAGTAAATATATTAGAAGAATATATTAATAATAATGAAACATTTAATGTATTAGATTTTAATAAATACATTGATGAAGAAATGCTTAAGCATGATCCTGTTGTGTATGTTAAAACAGGTAATAGTAAAGATAACTTTGATAATTTAAATAAATATATTAAAACTATATATGATGAAGAAATATGTGCAGGAATACAAATAATATATAAAGATAAAATATATGATTATGCATTACAATAAAAAGGGTGTTGATATATGGAGAGTTATATTGATGGGATCCTTAATGAAAAAATAAAAAAGATTAAGGAAGAGAAAAATGTATATAATTTTGGTACAGTAGTTAAAATCAATGATTATATTGTTGAAGTTACTGGACTAGATAATGTTACATTTTATGAAAGAATAAATATTGAAAATAAAGCCTATGGATATGTTAGTTTAATACTTAAAGATTCTGTAATAATATCTATATTAAAAATAGATAGTAAAATATTTATTGGTGACAGAGCCTTTCTTACTGGTGAAGAGATTAAAACATATATATCAAAAGAAGCTATCGGTAGGGTAGTAGATATATTTGGTAACGATCTATTAAGTGATAAGAAGTTTGATAGTTTGACAAAACTTAAAATGGAGAGTAAGCAAATACCAATAATAGACAGAACACAAGTAAATCGTCCATTATATACTGGTATAGTAGGAATAGATCTTATATATCCAATAGGAAAAGGACAAAGACAATTAATAATAGGCGATAAAAAAACAGGTAAAACACAACTAACTCTCGATACAATAGTAAATCAAAAAGATAAAGATGTAATATGCATATACACAGCAATTGGTAAAACTAAAAAAGATATAAAGAAAATTTATAATGAATTATTAAAAAGAGGAGCAATGAATTATACTATCATAATTGCTGCAACTAACGATGAAAAAACACCAGTGTTATCACTATGCCCATATGCAGCTCTTTCTGTTGCTAATATGTACATGAAATCTGGATTTGATGTATTAGTAGTATTAGATGATTTAACTAGACATGCTAAAGCATATCGTGAACTTAGTTTATTATCAAACAAAACACCAGGTAGAGATGCATATCCTTCCGATATTTTCTATGCACATTCACGTTTATTAGAAAAGGGTTGTCAACATAAAAATGGTGGGTCTATAACTATACTTCCAATAGTCGAAACTAAAGCTGATGATATAACTGATTATATATCTACTAATGTAATATCTATAACTGATGGTCAAATAGTAATGTCGTCTAAAAACTTTCAAAAAGGAGAAAAACCTGCAATAAATTATCAACTTTCTGTATCTAGACTTGGTGGTAATGTTCAAACTGATAAGATAAAAGCACTCGGAGCAAAAGTTAGGAGAGAATTATTATCATACTTAGAAGTAAGGGAAGTTTATGAAATGGCAAATATGGACGATATGAGTGAAAGTTTAAGAAAAAGGATGTCCGATGGTAAGAAATTATTATCTAAACTTATTCAATATAAATATAGTCCTATTAGTGAAGATGATATTATAAAATTATTTGAAGAAAAAGAAGATATTGAATCTAATAATGATATAAATAATAAAGAGGATGATTCTAATGAAAATTAAAAATATTGTAAAAGTCATGAACTTTCATTCTCTTTTAAGAGTAAATAAAGCTATCAATCAAGCTAAAAAATATATAGAGTGTGAAAATCAACTTACAATGATGATAAATAATATACAAAATAATAGAAATTTTATTTTAGATAAGAAAGCACTTATACCAAAAAAAGATAAAAAAGAATTAAATATATATATTGGTAGTGATTTAGGATTTTGTGGAAATTTAAATGTTGAAGTTTCAAGTTATTTATTTGATGATAAAAAAAGCGATAAAATAATAATTGGTAAAAAATTAGTAAATAAAAAAGATGATAATACATTATTATTTGTTGATATAGATGAATTTGATACTAAGTTTAATGAAATTGAGTCTATTATTAAAGATAGTATTGAAAATCTTAAAAATAGTAAAATAAATATAATATATAAAAAATATATAAATACTAATGATTTAGAAACTGTTAAAAAATGTGTATTTCCAATGAGTAATGATGATAAAACAATATATACAGAAGACTTTAGTATAGAAGGTGATATAAATACTTTAATGGTTAATCTAATCACACTCTATATTAATTATGAACTTAAAATAGCAATAATAAATTCTAGTGCCTCAGAAAATATATTAAGACAAAACATAACTAATGAATCATTAAAAAAGATAGATGAAATAGAACAAGCTGAAAACTTAAGAGAAAGAAAAGAAAAAAATTATATTAATTTTAAAAAACAAATAGAAAATAGTACTCGTATTAAGAGGGAGGAATAAGTATGGTAGGAAAAATCATAGAAATATCTGAATTAAATGTCAAAGTTTTACTTACTGATGATGCAAGAATTGAATTAGGAGATTTACTATATACAATATATGAAGGTGTCAAAAGAAGATTTGAAGTAGCAAGTATCAGTGAAAAAGAAGCTTTGTTAATTCCTCTAGAAAGTGTAATTGGTCTTAAGAGAGGGCTTGATCTATATGTTGATAATGAAGGATTATCTATAGAATATTCTAAAAATATTTTAGGTAAGATGTTTAATTCTTATGGTGATTTAATAGATGGTAATGTTATTAATAGTATAAAGAAAAAGAATATATATGATAAAAACTTAAGTTTTAAAGAAATAAATATAAATGGAGATATAATGTGGACTGGAATAAAAGTAATAGACTTTTTCGCACCTATACAAAAAGGTTTTAAAATAGGGTTACTTGGTGGTGCTGGTGTTGGTAAAACAGTTTTAATCAAAGAATTAATAAATAATATATATAAAAAATTTAAATCTAATTCTGTATTTGTTGGTGTAGGAGAAAGAAGTCGTGAAGGTAAAGAATTATATGATGAATTAAAAGAAGCTAATCTTCTTGATAAAATATCTATGGTTTTTGGTCAAATGGGTGATAACGCAATATCTAGAAGTAAAGCTATATATTCAGGTCTTACATTAAGTGAATACCTAAGAGATGAACTAGGACAAGATGTACTATTATTTATAGATAATATATATAGGTTTGTTCAAGCAAAATCAGAAATATCATCAGAATTAAAAAGAGTACCTATAGAAAATGGTTATCCAACTACACTTATTTCTGATATTAGTGAAGTAGAAGAAAGAATTAACTCAACTGATAATGGTTCTATTACTTCATTTCAAGCTGTATATATACCTGCTGATGATCTATTTGATGAAGCAGTACAAACTATTTCTTCACACTTAGATGGACAAATTGTACTTGATAGATCTCAAGCAGAAAAAGGATTATATCCTGCAATTAATATATTTAAATCAACAAGTAGTTTAGTTGATATAGATATTATTGGTAAAAATCATTTTGATTTAATTACAGAAGTACTTAAGCATTTAACTAGATATAATGAACTTGAAGAAATAATAGCAGTTCTTGGTATAGATGAATTATCTAATGAAGATAAACTTATATTCTATAGATCAAGAAAATTAAGAAATTATTTTACACAACCTATGTTTGTTGCTGAAGCTTATACTAATATTAAAGGAAAGTTTGTGGATATTAATGATATATTAAATGATATTAGTGATATATTAAACGGTAAATATGATGATGTTAGTGAAGAATTATTCTTATATATAGGTAGTATAAAGGATTCTAATATAAGTGGATAAAAATAAAATTAAAGTTAAATTATTTACCGTTTCTGATGGATTAGTAGAATATAATAATGTTAAATTAATAAGAATTAAAAGTGATAAATATAACTTACTTATTATGGAAGATTATCTTCCATTAATAGGTGATATTAATGGTAGTATTACTATTGAAATGAATGATAATGTAATATCTCTTGATAATATTATAGGTTATTATATGCATAAGAATAATGTATTTGAACTTATTATAAAGGATTAAATAATATGAATATATTAAATAATATATATTTTTATCAAGATTATATTTTAAGTGTTATATTTATTTCAATTATTATTAATATTATTTTAATTACAGCTATTAAAAAATTTAAAATAAATTCTAATAAAACTAAATTATTTGGTATATTTTTAGAATTAGATAATAGATCTATTGTGTTATTATCAACTACTGTTTTATCATATATATTTACAATATTCTTAGTGTTTAATCCCACTAATGAAAATTATATTTCTAATTTAATAATAATGTTTATGTTTTCATTAGTATATATGGTATTTAACTTTAAATTTAAAACTATTTTTAATGAAATTATATCAGTTATTTTTACATTTATATCAGTTGTATCATGTAATGTTTTATATGGTTATATATTTGATATTCAATTTGAATATATACCATTTATAATATATATATTAATATTTATATTTGTATTTTTATATTCAACTTATAATCTATTTAGAAGAATATATGATATAATGCATATAGATAAATATGTTAGAAAGGTAAGAGGAGAATGAAAAAAAGATATATTAACATAATTATTATTATATTAGTTATTTTACTTGCTTTTTCAACTTATAAAATAGTTTCTTCAAAAGAAAAAGTAGAAGTTGATGATAATTTATATCAATATTTATCAGGTATTAAATATGAATATAAGGGTAAAACTTCCCTTACTGCAGATAATAATGGTATAATACTTAATAATAAAAATATTAATATTGATATGGATTCTACTCCAATATATTATTCTAAAAAGGATAAAGTATTACTTTCTAATAGTATGAGTGTAATATTTCCTAAATCTAATTTTAAATCTAATAAATTAAGAGAATTATCTTATTTAAATTATGATAAGAAATTAAATGAATGTGATTATAGTAAGGGTAAATATTCTACTAATATTACTAGTGGATTTATATATGATGGAATGGATTTATATATTTTAGTTAATAAAGGTGTTTTATATATTAATGGTGAAGAAATAAATATTAGTCCTATGTCTTATATAATAGCTAATTATGATAATAATGTAATATTATATAATAAGGAAAGTGATGAATATAAAGATATTCCACTTAATGATAATAATGCTTATGTTACTACAAATGATTTTACTATAAATATTTTATATGACTCAGTAAAATATAATAATAAAGAACAATTACTTATAAAGAATATTGATATACTTAAAAATATTGATGAATAATTTTAAAAAAAAATCCTAACCTTTTATTAAAATATGATACTATATAATTGAAAGGTGATTAATATGGACAGAATCTATGATGAATATTATTACAAAATATATAACTGGGCAATAAAAAAAACTAGACATAAAGAAGATGCGGAAGATTTAACAAATAGTGTCTTTTTAGCAATATTTGAGTACTTTAATAAAAATATTAATATTGAAAAAGTTGATAATTTAATATGGAAAATAGCTTATAATCTATGGTGTGTTAAGGCAAAAACTTATATTAAAGAAAAGAATAATACTTCTTATGATGAAACTTATGAAATTGGTTATAATGTTGAGATGCTAGATAAAGTTATATATAGAGAAATAATAGAGGATTTAGACGAAATAGGTTTGACAGATAAGGAAAAGAAAGTATTTAGAATGTACTATGTTAATGATCTTTCAATAAAAGAAATTAGTAAAAATATGGATACTAAAGAAGCAAATATTAAGTATTTGTTATATAGTTCTAGAAATAAAATAAAGGAGAGATATTGTGGATAGTTTAAATGTAGAAAAATATTTGGATATTGTAAATAAGGAAAGGGAAGTAAGAGAATTAAAAGATTTTATTCCATTATATCCAATGTTAAGGGTAGAAAATAAAAAATTATATATTGGTACTATGTTAGTTAAAGCAGATGATAATGTATGGTCTAGTACTGAACAAATAAAACCTAAATATTGGGTTCTAATCGATATTAATAATGATAAAATTGTAGAATTTAATAAAACTAATAATAAAGATTTTGTTATTGGAAATATGATACCTAAAAATGTTGATAACAAACAAAAAGAAATGTCAAAATATACTGTTGAAAAGACACTTCAATATAAAAATTATTTGATTAATGATATTAAAAATGAACAATTACCTATACAAAAAAAGTTAGCTAATATACTTGGCTATAATATGGAAGTTGATGGTGAAATAGTTAATATAAATGATTATTTACTTTCAAATTTAGAAAAAGAAATAAAATCTAAAATAGATGATTTAGTAAATGTTTTAATTCAATCAAAATATGTATCAATAACTATATATTATGATAATTTATTTAATCAAATTATTAAAAATTATAAAAGTTATAATAATATTGACTATGAAAAAATGAAATTATGTATTGAAATAATGAATAATTATTATGATGGTATTGTTGGTATAGATAATTTCTTCAATATACAATAATAATATAAAAATCAATAGTTTAGAAATTAAATCTAGCTATTGATTTTATGTATAAATAAAATAGAAAAGAAAAAAATATAATTTAAATTGTTTGATTAAATTATATTTTTATTGTTGCTCTAAACATTTCTCTAAAGTAATATTTAATGATTTAAGAAATTCTTGTAATTCAATATTTGTATTATATGTTATATAACTATTATCATTACTATCTTTTATATAATATGGCCCTATAGGATTTTCCTCATATTTATCTACACTATTAATAATTTTTGTTATATCATAATTATATATACCTGTTTTTGGAATTATTTTTTTATTATTTGTACTAAAAGTATAATAATATTCATAAGTATTATCACTATATAAATATAAAGAAGGTGTCATACAATCAATCCCATCATAAGTAATAGTATACATTAATTTTGGTTCATTTTGTATATCTTTTAAATAAGACTCTTTATTTTCTATAATACTATTAATTATATTTATTTCATATTTTATTAATGAACTTTTATGTATAAAATTACTATTTATATCTTTTACTTCTTTTTCAATATAATTATTTAATATATCTAAATTTTTTTCTGAAAAGTTAATAGAATAAGTATCAATTTTAACAATATCATAATCTTTCATCTTTAATTTCTTTACTAAAATTGATTTATCATCCTTGAAATATATATCATAAGTTAAACTATCACTTTTTTCATATTCCAATTTATATTTGTATTCTTCTACATTTGTTTCAAAAAAATATTCTCCTAGTAATAATCCTTGTATTACTTTTTTTTGGTATTTATCTAGTTCACTTTCATTTATTTCTATATTATTTGTGTTAGTTGTTAAAAAGTTACTATCAATAAATTTTTTTAATTTATCCATATTTTCTTTTGAATAATTGTATTCTTCTTTTTTAGGTTCTGATTCATCACAATCTACCGCACTACAAAAATTCGTTTTAATTATTTCTACGGTGTCATTATATATATTTATTTCACTTTTTGATCCAGGTACACCATTATCATAATAAGTTAATTTATATATGATATTCTTTTCTTGTATTATTTTATTATAAATAATAACCCAAAATAGTCCTACTACTATTAAAGATAATATTACAATTAAAATTATTAATACTGTTTTATTTTTCATTTTAACACTCCTATCCTATATATTATATCATGTATTTATTATTTTTTTATTTAAATTTATATAATCTTATTAAAGAAAGAAAATAAAAACTATGTTTGCATAAATTTAAATAAGTGAGATTATGCAAATAACAAGTACATATGGTGAAAATAGTAAAACTTTACAAAAAATTATAGAACATTTTTTAATCATATTTTATAATGATAATATTTCTGAAAATAAAAAAAAGAAGAAAAAGGATTAAAAAAACAATTTACACTTTGAATTATATAGTTGTATGAATTGGATCACCTGGTTTAGATGCTCTAAAAATAATATGTCATATTCAAATATGACAAGTGGTAATAATGTAATAACTGCTAGTAATCCTGGTATATATAAAATATACTATAAAACGTTATTCTCATCTTCAACTGAAAATTAAATTATTGTATCTGTACATGATAATGATAATAAAAATAAAATTAAAAGATTTAAATATTTAATATCATTTATATATTTTTATTTTATATTTTTATTTTTAATATAATTTCCATTAAACTCATTTTCTAAGATATCCATACCTAATCTATCATAATATTTACCATTTATAAATATTGAATCTCTAAAATATCTTGCATCTTTAAATCCACATTTTAAGTAACATTTATGAGCTCTTTCATTTATAGAAAATACATCTAAAAATATACTGTGTAAATTAAGATAATTAAATCCATAATCTAATATTAAATTTATTGATTCTTCTCCATAGCCATTACCTCTAAATTTTGCGTCACCAATAAATATTCCTAATTCAGCATTTCTATTTACATGATTTAATTTTAATAAACTTATTGTTCCTATTAATTTATCTGTTTTTAATTCAACAATATTAAAATTTATATTTTTATTATCTTTTGCCGTGTTTAATAACCACTCTTTTTCACTTATATATGTCGTTATTTGAGAAGTTCGTGCAGTATAATCAGTAATTTCAAAATCATTCATCCATTCTGTAAATTTTTCTATTTCTTCATCTGACGCTCCCATGGGGGATAAATATATTCTTTCTCCTATTAATTTTTTAATATACTTCATAATATCATTCCTTTCTATAAATAATGTTTTGTTTGATACATTATATCATGTATACTTTTAAATGTAAATTATAAAATGGTTTTAAAAACAAAAGGTTTAATAATATAAAATTTAATAAAAAAGAAAGATTATTCTTACAATAGGAAATAAATTTTTTCACAATCGACACAACTATTGATATTGTATCAGTCTTAAATTTAAAATCTGATATATTGTTTACTCAAGGTAATAGAACTAGAGATGATCCATACATTTTAAAATAAAATTAAAAATATCATAATGTTAAAAGTTATGGTATTTTTATGTTTTTATCAAAAAAATAAAAAAATTGAAAAAAAATTAAATACTTTTGACAATTTTTTTAGAATAATATATTAGGGAGTAGTTTTTTAATATATTTTTTTTCGCCCTAATTATATAGAGGAGGATGAGATTTATGACTGAAGAAAAAACTTATATTACTTTGAAGTTTGATCTTATGTTCAAACGTATATTTGGTGATCCTAATGATCTAGGACCTATAAGAAGATTCTTAAAGGAGGTGTTAAATAT
>CANRKE010000017.1 GCA_947631135.1 uncultured Bacilli bacterium
ATTGTCCTGCTCATTAAATGCAGGTATTATAATTAAAATCTTAATCATTTTTAACACTTCCTTACTAAAAAATCAATGCTTATATAAAATAAAAATGCACTCAATACAACAAGATTAAGTGCAAATTATTAATAACTTATTTGACTTCTTGATGTCACTAATTTTTTTAATTTTATACTTTCTTTTTAATAATTACATAATAGCATAAAAAAGATATTTTAACAAGTAATTTAAAGTTGTTTTCAGGATAAAACATTAAAAAATTAATATTTTAAATTTTTCAATTTTTCGAATTAAAATTATGTATTTTATTATTTAATATATAGTAATAATATTTATAAATTTTATTGATGTTTAATATAAATATTAATAATATAAATGCAAATGTTAAATAATTAATGTATACATATCTTAAGTCTTGTGCTAAATTAATTGGCAACAATGATATTAAGTTACCAAACATTGGCAATAAAATTAAATAATATTTTTTACTTTTTAATGAAATAGATAATATAATAGTTATTAATATTGATAAGTACATTAAATTTGCTGGTCTATGAAAAATTGAATCAATTGGCTTTATATATGTAAAATTTATAACTTTATCATATAATTTTTTAACTATTGGTAATCTGGAATTTACTATCGAATCAAAATTATAAGGGTAATCCCACTTTGTAAAATTATATATATATACATATCCCTGTAAATAAGGACTCCATAATAGAGCATCACTTTTTAAATAATGATTAATTATTGTTAGTGGATGTTTAATTGATGTCTTTATAAATAGAGTTCTAAATCTTTTTGAGTTCTTAATCATATATTCGCCATCTTTTTTAACTGCATTAGTGTCGTTTATCAAATATGGATTATATGATTTTTCCCATATTTTAATATTTGCAATTTTATTTAAAAACTCTAAATCATCTTTAGATGTTATATTGTTATCTTTTAAATGTGCAGCATACATCCAAAAAATATAATTATTGATTGTTCCTGTATCAATTGTTTTACTGTCTATCTTTTCATTATATTTATTAAGATATATAGTTTTAGGGATCAGTGTTATTGAATATATTGTTGTAAATGCTAATAATATAACAATAATTGATTTTATATGTTTATATTTTTTAAATAAAATTGTTAAAAATACCATTAAAAGGATTGCCACTATTACACCATTATGTCTATAGCTAAAAACTAAGAATAGTAATATTGCAAGCAAAATTAATTCAAAATAATTATAGTTAAATCTTTTATTAGAGCCCAAATATAAAATAGCCGATATACCAAATAAATAATATGAATACAAAATATCTTTCCATAGTGTAATTGAATAAATTGAAATGATTGGAGTAAAAGATAAAATTAAAGTAAAGACTATTTGTATATAAAAATCATTTTTATTCTTTCTAGTTATTTTACATATATATGTCCATATAATTGAGAACACAAAAAATTGGTAAAATAAAACAATTGATGTAGTATTATGTATTTTTGATAATATTAACATAAAAAATGTACTAAAAAATGGATGGGCATCGTTTATTATACCGCTTTGAACTTGAGCCCATTGATTATTTCCATCAAATGTAATTATTCCTGGATGATATGCTAAAAATAATAACATAAATATAAATATTGGAATCAAAAAAATAATTATATTTTTAATTTTATTATTCATTTTAACCTCACATTCCTTTCACTACGTTCAAGGTACACATTGTCATGAATACTTGAACAAAATTTATTTTGTATTATTTAATAATAACAAAGAATAAAATGATATTATTATAAAAATTATGTATTTAAGTTTCTTTATTTTTAACTTTCCAATCTTTATATATTTTAAATATATTATTATAATTATTTTCTATTTTATTTATTTTATCTGCAATTTCACTTATATCGTCATCACTATCTAAAAGTAAATATTTTTCTAATTTATTATTTTTCAAAACTTTTGTATTACCTAATATACAAGGTATACCTAAATTCATACTTTCATAGAAATAGTATGGTTTAATATTATCAAATTTACAATATAAATTTATTTCACTTGATCTTATTAAATCATGAACATCATCAAACAATGTATATTCAATACCAAATCTTTCACAAAATTCTTTCGTTGATCCATCACAATTTAAAAGATTAACTGATTTATATTTCGTTAATGTAATCGCACTAAGCTGATTATATATATTTGAATAAGGATTATAATCATATCCTATAATTCCAATTGTTTTGTTTTTAGGATTATTATTTATATAATTTTTAACTATATTTAATTTAAGTAATGTAACATTATAATTTTTACATAATATTTTATATAATTCATCATCAAGTAACAATATTTCTTTAATATTATTTCTATTATAAAAATCTATTATTGATTTAAACCAATTATAATTATATGGTTCTGAAAAATGTGATATTGTGTTTGAATATAACCATTTAGCATTAATATTATTATTTAACTTTGGAATTATATCACCATATTGATAATGATTACTATAAAATATAACATTTATTTTTTTATTATTAATCGTTTTAACAAGATTGTTTAGTGTTTCTAATGCTTCACTTTCTAACATATCAAATATTTCATCATAATTAATATCATAATTACCCAATATGTCATATATTTCCTTATTAGCTGAAATTATAATCGTACTATTTTCTTTTAAAGAATTAACTTTATTTATGTCCATAATATCACATCCTTAAAAATTCTTTAACATTGTTATTACATTCTTTTATATTTTTATTTCTAAACTCTTTATACAACTTAAATATTTCATCTTGATTTTTTAAACATAATTCAATTTTATTTTTAATTTCTTCAGAACTTGCTTCATTTTTTACAACTAAGTATTTTTCTAATTCAGTACCTTTAAAATAATGATGATTATTCCCTGTAATACATATTGTATTTACTTCAAAACTTTCAAGTGGTAGCATAGGTGCACATTCAGAAAAAGTTACATACAAGTTAATATCATTTCCACTCATTCTTTTGAATAAATCTTCTCTAGATAACGGCTTATTCTCTCCAACAAGTTTAACACCAAAAGTTTTTGCAATCCTTATTGCCTCATTGTTAAGAGGTACCATATCTATAACAGCATTCGGTATTAGAGATATTGCTCCTATTTGTGCGAACATATTTTTTCTCCAATCACTACTATTTGCAGCATATATTCCAATTTTTACTTCATCGTCTTTATTTTTTTTAAATTTATTTTTATATTCAACCTTATTAGTTATAAAAAATGCATTGTACCCTTGATTTTTATAAAATTCCATAATACTTTTTTTACATGTACCCATAACATCTACTATACCCTGTTTATGTAAATCAAATATTTCTTCATTCATTTTCCAACCAAATGGTTCTAATACTTGTGAATGATTACCGTGCCAAAACGTTTTAATTTTAATTTTATCATTTTTAGATTTTAAGTATTTAGCTAGATCTCCCCAACCTTCGCACATACCACTAAATATAACTTGCTTAATATTATTCTTTAAAATTATGTCTCCAATTTTTCTTACATCTTTTTTTCTTAATATATCATAAGAAAGTACTGTATTATCAAACAATTCCTTTGTAGCATTTGTTATTCCCATCCATTTTGGATGAAATACAATATAATCAGTTTTAATATTTATTAAATTATTTTCAAGTTTATCTATATTTTCTAAATATTCATTGTTAATTTTCTTTTTATAACGAACATATAAAACAAGTGGATATAAACATAATTTTATTCCTCTTTTTGCAATTCTTTTTGTTTTTTTAATTGCTTTAATTATGAATTCCCCATTTTTTCTTCCAAATATTCTAAATATTTTAAGTTCTCTTTTTTCCCAATCTGGTACCCATGTTGCATCATAATAATGTATCATACATGTATTATCAGTAAATACATTATTTTTATGATCATATGATAATGGATAAAAATATTCTCTTGGATATATTTTTATATTATTTTTCAATTTTTGAATTTCATTTTTTGTACCATCAAAATTATCATCATCTATTACTTTAGTAATTATTCTTGGAATACTATATTCAAAATAATCCTCGCTACTAAAATGTTCTAATGATCTATAAAAATCAAGCATATTCTTACTTAAAAAACTTTTAGGATGTTTTTCATACCAAACACCACATGCAATTAAATTAGAATCTTCTACACCTAAAAATGTTTCATCAGATAATAAATTTGTTATATCTTTTGTAACTTCCATATCGGTATCAAAATATATTCCACCATATTCATACATTGCTTTAGTTCTAGCATAATCTGCAACAAAAGCCCACTTTTTATTTTCATAAGCCTCTTTAATAAATGGACATTCATTCAAATCAACATTTTCTTCAGACCATTTAATTATTTCATAATCTGGTAAATATTTTTGCCAGCTTTTAATACATTTTTTTGCAAGTTTTGGTAATGGATTATTTCCAAACCAACAATAATGAATATACTTTTTCATATGCATTCTCCTTTATTTTTTCATTTGTTTACCCATTTGTGCTTCATAATATTCTTCACATATTTCTTTAGTATCTCCAATTTTTACAATTTTACCATGATCTAGCCATACAACTTTTGTACATAGATCTTTAATTGATTGAAGTGAATGTGAAACATATAATACTGTAGTTCCACCTTTTATCATTTCAAGCATTTTATTTTTACTTTTTTCTTGAAACTTTATATCTCCAACAGATAATATTTCATCAACTATCAATATTTCTGGATCAACTATTGTTGATATTGCAAATGCAAGTTTTGCAGTCATCCCAGATGAGAAATTCTTAATAGGTACATCTAAAAAGTCTTTTAATTCAGAAAACTCAACTATTTCATCAAATTTACTTTCCAAAAATTTTTTAGAATATCCTAAAACTGCACCATTTAAATATATATTTTCTCTTGCAGTTAAATCTTGATCAAACCCTGCTCCTAATTCTATCATTGGTGAAATTACTCCATTAACTTCAACAGATCCCTTAGTTGGTTTCATAACCCCACTTACTACTTTTAAAAGTGTAGACTTACCTGCTCCATTGCTTCCTATAAGTCCAACAACTTCACCTTTAGCAATATTAAAATCTATATCTTTTAAAGCCCAAAACTCTTCTTTCTTTTTACTTTTTCTTTTCTTTGGACTAAAGAAATTTATTACAGTTTCTTTTAATGAATTATTTTTTTCAATACCAAGATTGAACTTCATAGAAACATTTTTAATTTTTATCATTTCGATCACCTCGATTATACGTAATATATAAATTTATCTTGATTTTTCTTAAATACAATACATCCAATAATAAAGAATATTATCGCACTTACTCCACAAAATACAAAACTCAATAAATCAGGTACTTTGCCATCTAACAATATTGTTCTAGCAAATGTTATATATTGATATAATGGATTAAATTTAAATAATGTTTGTAATATTGATGGTAACATTCTTATATCATAAAATATTGGTGTAAAATATTGCCATATAGTAAGTAATATTGAATAAATGTAAAACATATCTCTTAAAAATACTGATATAGCAGATAATATAAGTCCTATACCTATAGTAAAAAATAATAAACATATAAATGAATATGGAAGTAAAATGTATGTCCATGTTATTGGAGCTCCTGTAATTATTACTATTAAAAGTAATGGTATTAATGATAATAAAAAGTTAATACCAAAAAACAAGCATTTTGATAATGGAAATATATACTTTGGTATATATACTTTTGTCATGAGTTGAAAATTAGATACAATAGATCCCATTGCATTATTGCTTGCTTCACTAAAATAGTTAAACATTATAAGCCCACTCATTAAATATACTAGGTAGTTTACTCCTTCCATATTAAATCTAAACATTTGTGAGAATACTAATGCCATAACTGACATCATTAATAGTGGTTGTAATAAACTCCATAAAACTCCAAGCACTGATCTTTTATATTTTACTTTAAAATCCCTAGATATCATCTGACTCATAAGATAAGAATATCTCTTAAAATTATTTATTATATTTTTAATATACATATTGTTTTCTCCTTTATATAACATAACCATTATATCAAATAACAAGTATAATAATCAACAAAATCGGACATATTTTCAGAAAATTTATATGTTTAAATTAAATAAGTGATATAAAAATTATGAATATAATTGACAAATAATTTAGATAATAATAAAATATAATGCACATATCTTGAAGAGCTCTAAAAAAAAGTGTATTATAAGCATAGATAGGGAGGAAACTAACATGAATAAAAAATTAACTATTTTTGATATTGCAAATTTTTTCTTAAAGATTGTTGAAAGAGATTCTGGTAGTACAATAACTCCTTTAAAATTACAAAAAATACTTTATTATTCACAAGGATGGCATCTTGCAATATTTAATAAAGAATTATTTGCAGATGAATTCCAAGCATGGGCACATGGTCCTGCAAATGTAGATATTTACTATAAATATAAAGAATATGGGTATTCAGCAATTGAAGCTCCTAAAGGTGAAATTCCTGATATGAATAAAACTCTAATTGATTTTTTATATAGTGTTTGGAATACTTACGGTATTTTTGACGGTAAATATCTAGAAAATTTAACACATAGTGAAAAGCCATGGATTGATGCTAGAGGAGATTGTAAAGAAGGAGAATCTTGTTCTAATATAATAACTAAAGAATCTATGAAATCTTTCTTTAAAACTAAATTGGATGAAACAAACTATTAATAATTTTATAAATCAAAAAAACTTATATCCAAATAAACTTAATACAAATAAAACAGATGATGATAAGATATGTATGTTGCTATTTGCAAATTGTCATAATAAGTATCCATTAGAAAAACTTAGTTCAAAAAATTTAAAAGAATTTATTAATTTTTGCAAAAAGATTGAAAAAATGACTTGGAAAGAAATAAAAATTGATATGGGACTTAATTATGAAACGCCAAAACATTTTAAAGTAAATATGCCTGATTTATTTCCAAAAGATGCAACAGCAATATCATTAAGAGCATCTAATAAATTTAGAATTATAGGATGGTGTGAATCAAATTATTTAAATTTAATGTGGTTTGATAAAAATCATGAATCATATTCGGGTTAAATTAATACATTTTATACGTTGAATAAACAAAATATATTGAATAATATAAAATTATTTGTTAAAATGTGATTGTAATAAAAAGGTAAGTCCTCTCCATATCGAGCATGTACGAACGTTTGTTTGGTATGGGGGGGGGCAATATGTTTACTAGTAGTTAACTTTTTATATGCCAACACTTACCTTAAAATTTAGGCAGGTGTTTAGAGTTAAAAAATTAAATATTACTTTTTGTAGTTATCCAGACTTTGCTTCAAATGCAAAACCATTATATGAATACATGGTTAAAAGATATGGGGATACAATGAATTATACTTGGATTGTATTTAATGAAAACAATCTTTTAAGGTTAAAAGAAAAAGGAATTAATGCAATTTTAATTGGAAGTGATGAATTTTTTAGGTATATTAAAAAAACTGATGTATATTTTACAACTCATGCTAATATAACAGGAGAAAAACCAGAAAATGCTATATATATAGAACTATGGCATGGAATTGGTTCTAAGCCTGTTGGATATCTATGTAATAATTCAAATGAAAAGGATCTTGAATGGTATAACGATATAAGAAAGAAATTTGATTATATGATTGTTCCACATGGCTTTTGGAAAGTAATCTATTCTTGTTTATTTCATGTTGAACCAGCAAGAATTTTAGATTTAGGTATGCCAATTTTAGACTATTTCAAATATTCTGATGGAAGTAAAAATTTATCAAAAATTTTAAATATAGATATTAAAAAATTTGATAAAGTTATTGCATACATGCCTACATTTAAAAGTGGTTGTAATCGTAAAGATATTAAGAATATAAATTTAAATAATATTTTTAACTTTCCAAAATATGATGATAAATTACTAGATAAATATTTAAAAGATAATAATTATTTATTATGTGTAAAAAGACATCCAAGTGAAGATGCAATTTTTAATAATTATCATTCTGATAATATTATAAATATAACTGATGAAATATTAACAGAAAATAATTTATCAGTAAATGAAATAATTAATGCATTTGATTTATTAATAACAGACTACTCTTCTATTGGTACAGAATTCTTATTTTTGGAAAACCTGTATTATATGCTATTGATGATATTGAAGAATACAAAGACGAAAGAGGTATAATATTTTCTAATTTTGATTTTTGGGCAATTGGTCCACAATGTAAAAATATAAATTCATTAATTAATGAAGCAGATAAATTATTAAAAGATAAAAACTATTATGCTAATGAAAGAAAACAAGCTAAAAAATTATATTATGGAAATTTAAACGACGGTGGTTGTAAGAATATTTGTGATTTTATATTTGATGATTCAAAAATTAGTAATAAGGTAAAACACTATAAGGATATTGAAGATAAATTAAAAGAAGAAATTAGAAAAAGAGATAACATAATAAAAGATAAAGATAAGGCAATAAATGATCAAAAAAAAGAGTTGGATAAGATAATAAATTCCAAAGGATGGCAAATGTTAGAACGTTTAAGAAAATTAAAAAAATGGAGATAGTTTAAATGGTATATGCTGAAATACTTGCTGGTGGAAATGGAACACGAATGGGATCAACTAATTTTCCTAAACAATTTATGTTAGTAAGAGAAATACCAGTTATTATATATACAATAGAAAAATTTTTGAATAATAATAATGTAGATAAAATAATCATTTGCTGTCAAAATAAATGGATAGACTATACAAAAAATATAATTGATAAGTATATAACAAAATGTAAAGATAAAATATTTATTACTGAATCTGGAAAAGATAGAAACGATACTATGATTAAAGGATGTAATTTTATCTGTAAAGAATTTGGTATTAATGATAATGATATAGTTATTACTATAGATGCTGTAAGGATGCTTGTTACAGATAGAATTATTCAAGAAAATATTGATTATGCTAGAAAATATAGTGCAGTTGGAACCTTTTTCCCAGTTACAGATACAGTAATGGAATCTATTGATGGACAAACAATAAGTTCAATGCCAATTAGAAAAAATATGTACTTTGCACAAGCACCACAAACATTTAATATTAAAAAATTAATTAAATACTATAACTTGATTGATGATGAAACAAAAAAGGATCTTACTGATGTTAGTAAAATATTCTTTCTTAATAATGAAAAAGTCCATATGGTATTAGGTGATATTAATAATATCAAAATTACATATATTAATGATATTGATATAGTAGAAAAAATTATTGAAAAACAATAAAATAATTTTTACACTTTATGTAAAGCGATAATAAAACTATAATTGATAATATAGACAAAACAAATGTTTTAATATATACTTTAAATGGATGGTGAAAATATGAAAGAAGAACAAAAAAATACAGGGTTAAAAGTTTTGGTTGTTATATTAACATTATGCATAATATGTTTAGTAGCATACATAGTATATGACAATTTTACTAAGACTGAAAATAAACAAATAATTGAAAACAATAAAAATGAAGATAGTGATAATAAATTAAAAAAAGTTGATGATGAAAAAGATATTGTTTACACTAAATATAATTTCAAAATAAATAATTATAATAATGCTAAAGAATCAAATATTCCTCAAATAAATTTAAAATCTGATTTAATAGATGAAATTAATAACGAGATAGTATCAGTAATTATGAAAAATATGAATACAGAATCATTTAAAAATGAATATGAATATGCAAGCGATGATAATAATATTTATAGTGTTGATTATGAATATAATATGAATAATAATATATTATCACTAGTAGTTAAATATTATGAATTAACAGAAGGTGATCCAAATGAAGGTGGATACTATTATATGATTTATAATATTGATATGGAAAAAAATATTAAATTATTAAATAGTGATATTATAAATGAAAATGGATATGATTGTAAGCAAGTATATGATGAAATAAAAAATCAAATAGGAAAATATTACTATGATTTAGCACAAGAAAATAAATTAACATGGAATGTAAATGATGCATATGATAATAATACAAAAATAGAAAATAAGAAAATAAGTGATATGTATTTTAATACATTAAATTCTGTTGCATATATTGGAAATGATACACAAATTTATTCACCATTATATATTGATAAAGATGGAAAAATAAATGTAGTATTAGTATTTGAAACTCCATATGGTGGTGCTGGATTACTTGAAAAAAATATCGTATTATTTAAATAAAATTAAAGGGATAAAATTATAACTATTAAATTATAATTTTATCTCTCTTTTTTTATTATCTATGGTTTTAATGAAGTAATTGGTACAATATAAATACCTGTTTCTTTATCTTTTATTACTGCTTGACATTTACCTACTATAATACACATAAATGCAGGCTTTTTAACCATATTATTATAAAAATTTAATAAATTTTTCTTTGCTTCATCTATTTGATTATATCCTAATTTTATTTCTACAGCTGCATATTCTCCATCTTCAAATTCTAAAATTGAATCTACTTCTAAACCAGTAACATTATCTCTAAAATGATACAAATGTCCATTTAAATAATCCATATATATTCTTAAATCTCTTTCTACTAATGCTTCAAACATAAAACCAAATGTATTTAAATCTTTCAAAAGTTTTTCTGGTGTCAATCCCAAACATGCACATGACAATGATGGATCAGTAAGATGTCTTTTAGGTGATTTCCCAATTCTATTAGGTGAACGATAATTTTCTGCATATGCTTCTTGATTTTCAATTAAATGAAGTCTATCTAAAACATCTAAATAATCGATTAAAGTATCTCTACTAGATAGTAGCTCTTGTTCATTTTCATATTCTGCAATATCTTTTATTATTGTTTTATTTCCTACAATTGATGATTCATTACGAGATAATGATTTAAGTAACATTTTCATTTTATTCTTATCTCTTCTTTTTTCTGATTCCTCGTTCATATCTATATTTAAAATTGAATCTATATATGATTTTGGAATTAAACCAATTTTATTTTCATTAACATCAACATTAGCAGGCCATCCACCTCTTACTATAAGTTTTGCTAATTGCAATATCTCTACATTACCAGTATTGATAGTTTTTTGCGTATTATTTAACATTTTAGTTAATGATGCTTCTCCAGTAGAATCCCCAGATTCATATAGACTCATAGTATACATATTTAATCTTCCAATTCTTCCTACTCCTGAATGATGCACTTTTTCTTTTAATATTTTACTAGGTAATGTTGTAGATCCAGTTATAATAAAATTACCCTTATCAGTAGTTTTATCACATTCACGTCTTATAGCATCCCATACTGTTGGAACAAGATGCCACTCATCAATTAATTGTGGTTTCTTATTCAAATTTGTATTAAGAATAGATTTAATATCTAATTTTGCCATTTCTTTTATATCTTCATCATCCATATAAACTTCACTTTTAGAGTGTTTTAATGATGTCCATGTTTTACCGCACCATTTTGGACCCTCTATACTTACTGCCCCAAACACAGATAAATATTCTTCTAATTTTTTTTCAATTAATCTTTTTTTATATTTACTTTCATCAACAGGCATATCCATCACCTCTTATCTAAATATACACCATTTTTAATAAATCGTCAATATTCAGTCGACACTTTTTAACAAATTTAATCGACACTTTTTAATAATTTCAGTCGACACTTTTTAAAAATATATTTTATCATTTATTATTTACTAAATCATTAAATTTTTTAATTGTATCACTATTATATTTATCTAAATCAAACTTAAAATTATTATCTACTCCACCCTCAAATGCTTTAACTACTCCATTATAAATACTATCTATACTATTTTCTGTCAAAATAAAACTATTTTTAGGAGCAATAAATCGTGCTATATCATTAATACCACAAACATCTGGAGCAACAAATGGTACACCACAAATCAATGTTTCCATTAAAACTGTAGGCAACCCTTCATAATCAGACGTAGATACAAAAAGATCTGCTTGCTTAACTATACCAGTAACATTAATTTGTTTACCTAACATAATAAAACTATTTTCTATATTATTTTCAACAATTAATTCTTTAATATATGAATATTCTTCCCCATCACCTATTAAATATGTTTTAACATTATAACCACTATCTATTAATTTTTTATGAACACTAACTAATTTATCAAACCTTTTTTGCCTACATATTCTTCCTACAGAAACTATTATTTTATCACCATTTATAATAGGATATTCATTTTTATTTTCTTTATTATCTATTACATTCCACATAACTTTTAATTTATCATTATATCCTGGTAATATTTCATTAAAATGTTCTTTAACACTTTCACTTACACATATGATATTATCAAATTTTTTATATTTATTCTTTGTTCTATTAAATCTATTTCTATATTGTTTATTATTTTGATAAATAAACTTAATATCTGTATGAACCCATATCATTTTTTTATCTGCATTAGAATTAGCAATTATTTTATCTATAAATGGATAATAACCAGCATATGATATAGCAACATCATACTTAGTTTTTTTAGAGTAAAATCTACCAGTATAATAATTAAATAATGAATGTTTAATAACTTTACAAAAAATATTACTACTATTTACTATTTTTTCCATAAACTTAGTTTTATAAGGTTTAATTATATTTACTTGTTTAGGTATATCCCTCAAAAATACACCATCAGTCTTTAAAATAAGTAAATCAACATCATATTTACTATAATCAATACGATTTAAAAGCCCAATAAGAGTTCTTTCAATACCCCCTACTTCCATATGTACAGTAGCAAATAATATTTTTATTTTATTCACGATTATCACCATCCATTATTATTTTCTTAAATATTTTATTATCTTATAATTTTTTCTATATATTAAATTACACATTATCTTCTTTTTAATATTATAATATTTTTTATAATAAATATTTTTGTTCCAATTTTTAAATCTGTCATTAATTATACATATTATTTTATTTATATTATCATAATTATCATAATCTAAAAATCTTAAAGAAGCATATCTAAGTAAATGTTCTATATACATATATTCAACTTCATCTAAATAATCTTTATTTAAATTATTATAATTTATATCTAATACTTTAAATATATCTTCCATTCTTTTATTATATTTTTTCTTATTCATTATAGAATCATCTCTAACACAATAATAATATAATGAATCATTAATATAATTTATATTTTTTGTATATAGTATAAAAGAAGGAATAGTTGCCAAATCTTCATAATATATACCATCTATAAATTTAATATTATTATCTATAAATAAACTTCTTTTAATAACTTTATTACAAGCACTAGGATTAGCAGTTACAAACTTTTTACACTTATCACTAATATTATCAAAATAAGTATTTTTAACATTAATAGATTTACCATTATCCATATAGAAATTAAATACTAAAATATCATTATCTTTTATATTTTCATCGATTATTTTTAATGCATTATTATCAAGATAATCATCAGAATCAACAAATAATAAATATTCACCACTAGATTTTTCTATACCATAATTTCTCGCACTAGATAATCCTCCATTTTCTTTATTATAATTATGTATATTATCATATTTACTAGAATATTTATCAATAATATCTAAACTATTATCTGTAGATCCATCATTAACAATAATTATTTCATAATCTTTATAATCTTGATTAATTAATGAAATTATACATTTATCCAAATATTTTCCTGTATTATAAACTGGAACAATAATACTATATTTCATTATTTATCACACTTTCTAATAATTGTATACTAGTATTGTTATATTTATTAACATCAAATTTATCTTTAACACTAAATCCTTCATCTAAATATTTTTTAATTCCATTATATATTGAATCATCGTTATTTTCTACTACTATACCATATTTATTCTCAACGACACTTCTTGCATCTGATACATCTGTAGTTATAATTACTTTATCTAATATAATTGATTCTAAATATATTGTTGGAAATCCCTCAAAACTTGATGATAATACTATTGCATCTGCTATTTTATAATATGGATAAGGATTCTTTTTAATACCAGTAAATATTACATAATCTTGAATGTTTTTATCCTTTGTCATTTTAACATATTCATCATGCATTGGTCCATCACCAACAAACACAAATTTAAATTTATAGTTTTCATTCTTTAATTTTTCTATCGCACTAAATATTCTAGATAATTTTTTATCATATTCTGTATGTCTACCAACATTTAATAATATTTTTTCATCACTATTAAGTTTTATATCTTCTATTTTTTCATTACTTTTCTTAATTATATCATCATAGTCTATTATATTATATATTACTAAACACTTATTTTTATCTTTAGGATTAATTTTTAAATAAGATTCCATTCCATCATAAGATACAAATATTTTTTTCTTATAAAATCGTGCGAATATTCTATTTAAAAATTTTTTAACTTTTTTTGAATTATCCCAATTTTTATTTTTATATGGTTCATAATATTTCATATATTCTACTACATTTGTATGAATCCATATTGCATTATTATTTGAACCAATAAGTCCCATAATCGCACTTGGAACATATCCTGTTGCATAACAGAAACTATAATCATATTTATCATAATTTAATATCATTAATTTTATAAATTTAAATAAATTACTTATTAGTTTAACTATTTTATTTTTACTTTTAGATAATTTATAATCACTTATATTAACATTATTATTAACATTATCAATAAATATTCCATTATGTATTTGTAATAATATATCTATATCATATTTTTTATTATCAAGTTTATTAACTAAGTTAGTTAGACATTTTTCAATTCCTCCAACACCTAAATCAAATGCTGTAAAAAGTATTTTTTTCTTTTTATTTTCTTTATAAGTAATAAAATTTAAAAGTATTAATACTACAAATAAACTTACATTAGGTGATGTTAATACATGTCCAGATAATAACATTGCAAATATAATCATAATAATAGAAAGTATATAATCTTTACTTATTTTTTTATCACACATATCTATTAATAAATATATAACTGTCATAAAATATACAATAAAACCTATTATTCCATGTCTATAAAATATATCAAATATATCCATCTCAATCATTTTTTCATTAGTTGTATATCCAATACCAAATATTTTATTATTAATATTACTTTCATTATATATTTTATTAGTATTTTTTAAATAACTCAATCTACCACTAAATATAAATTGATCTAAATTCCTATCACTCTTAAATATATCATTTATACTATCTATCTTAAGATAATTAGAATGTATGATAATATTTTTATATATAGGTGTTTTAGGTAACATTATAATAAATGAAATAAGAATAATTAATGTTAATGTAATAGTATATATAAATATATTAGTATATCTTTTTTTAATTAAATTAATTAATATTTTAAAATAATATACAATAATACATATAGCTATACTAATTAATGGTATTCTAGTACCAATTACAAATGAAATAACTATTGTAAATATAAGTAATATCAATTTAAAATAATCAAATTTTTTATATAGACTATTAAATAAAAGTGGTATTAATAGTGCGATAATCGCTCCTATTTCATTTGCTGAAATAAACCAACCTACACTTCCAACTTTAGCAATTTGATAACTATTATGAGCAGTATTAGTAAGTATTGCTATTAAAATTAATGATATATATATAAGTAATGTAGATATTAAAACTTTTTTACTTACTATATTATTATTTTTATATATTGATAAAATTGTTATAAATGATATAGGAAAATAAAATGTTTTAAATAATCCATAAATATCTTTAAATGAATGACAATTAATTAAGTATAATACACTATATATAAATATAATACCAATTAATATAATATATTTTTTTCTATATAATTTCTGTATAAATATAAGATAATACAATGTAAATAATATAAACATTACTCTTACAATAACTCCTATAGATATTATTAAATCAAAATTTATACATATACTTGTCAAAACATCTATAACAGGTTGTAGTAATACAAATATAATTAATATAATACCTATATTTTTATTTATGAATTTATTTATTTTATTCATTTATTCACCTTCTTTATATATTACAATATATTTTAATTAATAACTTATTCTTTTTTATTAGTGCTTTAAAAAAGTTAATTCTTTTAAAATATGAATTTCTTTTATAATTTTTAATATGACTTTTTAAATAATCATATCCATAATCTATAAATTTATTTTTTAATTTTCTATTCTTCTGATATTTTTGTTGTAATGAATAAGTTGTAACTTTATCTATTATTAAATAACTTAAATATTTTCTTACTTTATAATTATCTTTAAGATCATCATATATAATATCTAATATTTTAAATATGTCAAACATCTTTTCATCGATAACTTCCATTTGAGCATTATCATGTACCATAAAGTAATATAGTGGAATATCTATTTTGCCTATTTTATTAGATTTAGTAAGAGCTTTTACTACAAATGCAATATCTTCATACTTTAAATTTTCAGGAAATCTTAAATTATTATCTTCAAATAATGTTTTTCTATACATCTTATTACATGAACTTAAATTTATATCTATTAAAATATTAGGACTATTATCTAATGAAGTATTATCAATTGATGGTAATGAATATTTCTTAATAGATTGAGTATTTTCAATATAATGGTAGTAATCACATACACACATATCAAGTTTATCACTCTCACATCTATTATACATATCTTCAATAAATTTATTATTAAGATAATCATCACTATCTAAAAAACATATATATTCTCCATTAGAATTTTCTATTCCAAAATTTCTACTTACACCAATACCAAAGTTTTTTCTTTTATAATATTTTATTCTAGGATCATTATATTCACCAATTATTTTATGTGATTGATCTGTTGATCCATCATTAACAAGTATTAATTCGATATCTTTAAATGATTGAGATAATACTGAATCTATACATCTAGATAAATATTTACTCGTGTTAAAAATTGGTACTATTATACTAACTTTTACCATTTTATCAACCTCGTCGCACACTTCATATTTATGTTTAATAATATTTTTTTTAGGTTTGTTTTTTTATCACTAATCATATCAATTAAATTATTTTTCTTTATTTCTAAAACTAAATTCTTATAATCTTCTCCTTTTAGTTTTACTGATTTTTCTATAACATTAATTGCTACATATTTTTTAATATTGTTACTACCTATATCTTTTATTAATTTTAAACCTAAATGTAGTGTGTCATATGCTTCTTTTTTTATTTGTTCATATTCTTTAATATCATAATCTTCATAATGATCATATAGTATATCACCTATTGATATTACACTCGAAGAATTATATATAATATATGGTATAAATAATAATTCACTATTTAACATATCTTCAAATTTATACTCTTTAATATAATTAGTATTATATAAATATAAAAATTTATTTTCGATATATTTATATTTTAGTATTTTATCAAGTGCACTTACTCCATCTATTGTTCTAAAACTAATTTCACTTATTACTCTTTCTTTATTATTAGTATTTATTATTCTAAATTGAAATCTAACTATATCTACTTCCTTTTTAGTACATTTTTCAAGTATACTTAGTGTATTAATTTCAACATAATCACCTGAATTAATAAATAATATATATTCATCATCAATATCATTAAATGTCTTATTTATTAAATTATATATACTATCATTTTTTAATTCTTTTATATTATCATCTTTTCTTTTAATAATATTAGTTATATTACTATCATTTACACTATTTAAAACAGTTATATTAAAGTCTTTAAATGTTTGATTATATATACTATCAATAGTTCTAATAAAGTTAGTACTATCTTTTTCTACTGTAACAATTATATTAAATTTAGACATAACTTCACTTCCCACTATGTATAAAGTATAACAAAAAATAACGATTATGTCTATTTATGTAGGAAAATTTATAAAAATATAGAAAGATAACTTGTTATTAATTATCTTTCTATTTTAGTTTATTTATCAATTTTAACTAACTTATAGATAGTGTATAATCTAGTGTGTAAATTCAAAATACGCACTAGATTATTATTATACAAAAATGGAAGGGATGATATAA
>CANRKE010000018.1 GCA_947631135.1 uncultured Bacilli bacterium
CCTATTGTTAAAAATTTTTCTGCCATAGGTGGTAAAGATAATTTTGAGGTGGCTAAGTAAGAAATAAATGTCCTATTATCTATGTAATTATTATTATCTCGTTTTAATGAATAACTATATATATTATCTAAAAGCTCTTTTGTACTTTTATGATAAGGTAAGGCATCAAATATTTTTTCAAAACCAAAAGGAATATAGTTATTATTATATTTAACAATTATTCTTTGCTTTTGTGAAACATTTAGATATTCAAAAATATCAAATGTTTGATAGTCTTTATTTTCCATATTTTTTCACACCTTTATTTGTCGAAATGTTATCGCAAAAACTTTTTGTTCATTTCCTCGATTATATCATTTTTAAGTGATAATATCAATGTAACAGCAAAAAGTTTAAATTGAATTTGCAAAGAACATTTTGTTGAAAAAGGAAAGAGGTAGAAAAAATGGAATTAATGTATAAAAATAAAGTTGCTATCTATTGTAGTCAATTTTCAAAGTATGGGTTGTCTATTGAGGAGCAAAAGGAAAAATTAAAAAAGTATTGCAAACATTTTGATATTGAAATTGTTAAAGAGTATATTGATTATGACATAAATAATAAGGTTGAATATCAAAAAATGTTTAATGAAATTAAAAACAGGGAATTTAATATTATTTTAACTTATGATATTAATACTTTGTTAATGAATAATAATGGTTTAAATGAGTTTGAATTAATGGAAGATTTCTTTGCTTTAACCGAAGAAATGAATAACTATAAATGTGAATTACACTTTGAAAGTTCTTATATTTATACACCTATTATTAAACCATTATTTAAAATTGATATTAGTAATGATAATAGTAATAATGAAGAACCACAAAAGAAAAAATCAAAAGTAAGACCAATATTTGAAGAATATGACGAAATAATTGATATGAAGAAAAAAGGAGTTATTAATTGGGCTACTTTTAAAATGTATAACTTTTCTATTGATTTTGATTTTGTTGAGTATGGGGAAGATTATGAACCAAGATTACATACTGTAATTAGAAAACCTGTTAATCCAAAATGGGTTAAAAAGAAACAAAAACCAAAGGAACTTCAACATCCAAAATTAAAACCACTATTTGATATTCCAATAAGTCAAACTGAAAGTCCAATGGAAAATAAAAAACCAAAAGTAATATTAAAAAGGAGAAAAGTTATTTATGGGGAAGAAAAATAAAAAAGTGAAAAGAATAATTTATTTAAGATTTAATAATTTAGAAGAATATAAAAAATTCTTCAATATAAGAAAAGAAAGGTGTTGATATTTATGATTAATAATGATTTAGTTAATGAAAAGAAAATTGTTGCAATATATACAAGGGTTAGTACAACAGACCAAGCCCGAGAGGGTTATTCATTAGAAGAGCAAGAGCGTAGATTAAGAGCAAAATGTGAGTCCGAGGGTTATGAGGTATATAAAGTTTATACTGATTCTGGGATTAGTGGAAAATCAACTGAGAATAGACCTGCTTATCAACAAATGTTAAAAGATATGAGAAAAGGTAAATTCAATATGATTATGGCTTTTAAATTAGATAGAATAAGTAGAAGTATCGCCGATTTTGAAAAGTTTTTTAATGAGATAAAAGAATATAAATGTGGTATAGATTTACTTACTGATAAAATTGATACAACTGGGGCTGCTGGTATGTTCTTTGCTCGTATATTGGCAGTATTCGCACAATTTGAAAGAGAGATTATCCAAGAGAGAACATTAATAGGTGTTGAGGGTGCCGTTAACAAAGGACACTTTGGGGGCAAACCCCCTCTTGGTTATCGTTCAAAAATTGATGTTGATAATAATAAATTAAAACAATGGGAAATAAACGAAGAAGAAGCAAAAATAGTTAAAGAGATATTTGAGTTATGCTCTATGGGGAAAACCTATTTTGAAATATCTAAGATATTAAAAGAAAAATACCCTAAAATAATATCTCGTATTAAAATTGATAAAGATACTAACGAAAAGCATATAGTTTATAGACAATGGAACGACGCTTCCATTTCTACTATTATAAATAATAAAAGTTATATTGGTATATACGAACATAGAAAAACTGTTAAAGATAAAGATACCGAAGAAAAAGTTGGGTTAGTACCACCAATTATAACAGAAGAATTATTTAATAATTGCCAAGATATGATATTTAGAAATTCAAGGAATTATTATAGGTCAAAAAAATATTTATTTATGCAAGTATTAAAATGTCCTAAATGTAATAGAATTTTGGCTTGTAATGGAACTAAAAAGAAAAATGGCGAAGAATATTTGTATTATAAATGTAAGGACTGTGGCATTTATATTAGAGAAGAAACAATAGAAGAAGCCCTAAAAAAGAAATTAAGTGATTTATTAGAATTAAGTAATTTATTATGTGAAGACCATTTAATTATTGATAAAGAAACAGCAAAAGATATTGAAAATTGTAGATTAGACCATAGTTTAAGATATTCAGTAGATGAGAAATTGATAAACTTAAAATTACAATATTTTAAAGATTTCAATTTTGATAGTATATGGGATACAAGCGATTATGAAACCAAATATAAGTTTATACATACTTATATTGATAGCATTAGTATAAAACAATATACTAATACCCATAACAAAATTAAATCAGTGGAAATAGTTGATTTAAAAATAAAATCAAATAAAATATCTCAATTAGTAAATTATGCGAGTACAGGGGAAATGGATGAGATAATTGGAAATAGTGTTTGTCAAACAAGTTATACTACTATGAAAAATGAAAAAGATGCATTAGAATATATTAATCTATTAAAAAAGAAATATGATATAACATATTGCGAAACATTAGAAAGTAGAAAAAGTGATATAGATATGTTATGGGAAGATGGTTTAGTTTTAACCCCACTTATGTTTAAGATTATTCGTATAAGACCTAAAAATCTTGTTGAAGATTTTAAAACATATATTCTAAGTATTAAACCAAAATTAGCATAGTCAAAGTATAAAAATAGTGATATAATTAAGTTGTTAAAGGAGAAAATAAAAGGCAATAGAAAATTTGGAAACTTGTTCTATTACCGTGCCATGTATATATTTGCTTTATTAGCAATTTAAATATATAAGCTATTAAAAGTTATTTATATTTTAATAGCTTATTTACTTTACTAATTAAATTTAATAATGCATATATTTTTAAAATCGTATATAATAAGATTAGGTGGTTATATATGAAAAGCATATCAGTTAAAAAAGTTATAGTATTTTTAGTATTTTTTTCTATAGTTACAGCAATTATTTTTTCTTTTAATAAAGGTAGAAAAAAAGTTACAATTAAAAGTTTTGAGAATATGAATATAGAGGACGTTAAAAAATATTCTAAAGAAAATAATATTGATTATGATGTTGAATATGAATATAGTGATACAATAAAAAAAGATGTTGTTATAAAACAGGAAAATAATAAAGATAATATTGTATTAATTGTATCTAAAGGTACTATTAGCGATGAGGAATATAAAAATAATAATATAAATGAACTGGGGAATGTTCCTATTATGATGTATCATGGAATAATTGATTTAAAAAATGATGATACAAAATATACTGGGGGTAATGTAGATAGAGATGGCTATAAAAGAACTACTGAAGCATTTAGAAAAGATTTAGAATTTTATTACAGTGAAGGATATAGAATGATACGACTAGAAGATTATGTGAATGGTAAAATTGATGTGGAATTTGGCAAAAGTCCTATAATACTAACATTTGATGATGGTGATGAAAATAATTTTAAGGTTTTAGGAAAAGATAAAAAGGGAAACTTAAAGATAGATCCTAATTGTGCTGTTGGTATATTAGAAAGTTATAAGGAAAAATATCCAGATTTTAATGTTACAGCAACTTTCTTTGTTATGGATGGATTATTTAATCAAAGTGAGTATAATAATGATATTCTTAATTGGCTTGTCAATAATGGTTATGATGTTGGTAATCATACGAAATCCCACCCTGACTTTACTAAAATATCAAGCAATGAAACTGATATGGAAATAGGATATATGTATAATAAACTAGATAGTATTATTAAAGATAAATATGTTAATATTGTTGCGCTACCATATGGTAGTCCCTATAAAAAGGAACATGAAAATTTTAGTCATATATTGTCAGGAAATTATGAAGGGAAAAAGTACGATACTCAAGCAACCCTTCGCGTTGGGTGGACAAGTGAGGTGTCTCCATTTAATAAAAATTTTGATAAAACGTTTTTAAAAAGAATAAGGGCATATGATAATGATGGAAAAGAATTTGATATACAGATGACGTTTAATAGTTTAAAAAGTACCAAATATATATCTGATGGTAATATAAATAAAATAGTAATACCAGATAATTATATAGATAAATTAGGTGATACATCATTGACTGTTAAAACTTATAAATAAGTATGAGAATACATTTGGAATAACGAGGAAAATGTTGAAAAAAGGTAGATCCTCTTCATAAAGAAATATAATAATATCTATTTAAGTATTAATAATAGGAATACTTGTTGTGAATTAAAGTGTTAGAGATAACTCAACTAAATTAGATGATCTTGATGTTGAATATGTTGAATGATAATATTCAAAATATAACAATAGATATGACTGGACATGATCCATTAAGAAATATAGATGATACAAGAGATTATATTGATTATAAAAATAAATGAATAGTAAGATTAATAAACTCTGGTGGAACTATAAAATCAGATTCTGAATATGAACCTATAACTTTACCAGAGATTAAAACATATGATGGAAATACTATAATTGAATCAAACGATGAAGTATCACCATTGTTTCAAGTATATTATTAAAACATAAATTAAGCAGTTAGAACTATATAACTAACTGCTTAAATATATTATTTATTAGAATTTCTTAATTTTTTATTAGCAAGTTTATGTCTTATAGGTATTAATTTTTTATATATAAAATACATAAATGGATTTAAAACATAATCAAATTCTCCAATAAATTCTATATATTCACCACCCCATCTTTTTTTAAAATTATGTATACCTAATAGATGACTATCACCATTTAAATCACCAATAGTACCAAATTCATCAAATATTTTAATACCTTCATTATGAGCTAGTTTAATTTGATAATCTAAAATTTTATAATTTGGAAATATATCTCTATATTCCATATCATTAGCTCCATATAGATACCAACTCATATTACCATAATAGACCATAATAGCTGCACTAATAACTTTCTTGCTTTCATGTTTACTTTTTTCTTGATAGAATTCTTTTTCTTTCATAAGTTTTTCTAAGTGATCCTTATCTATTTTTTTATTTGCTTTTTCATCTTCTATTTTCTTATCGATTATATTAATTACTTTAGGAAAATCAATTGTAGCTATCAATAGTTTTACATGTTCATTCTTATCAAATATATCATAGAATTTATAGTAATAATCTGAATCGTGTGAATAAAAATCTTGTCTTTTTTCAGTCATTTTCATTAATCTTATAAATTCTTTTATATCATCTCTTTTACCTACTTTTACTTCTAATCCATATTTATCAGCTTTATTAATTGCATTTCTACTTTTTGAATGATAATTTTTAACTAATTCATCTATATCTTTTGTTGTATCTATTCGAAATGTATATCTAGGTTGACTAGTTTCAAATAATTTAGTTAATGGTAAGTGAGTATATCCCATATTCTTTAAATTTTCAACTAATTTATAGTTATCGTCACCATCTATTTTATTTGCATTTTCATCTATCGTATGTAATTTTATAGCTGGATCGATTTTGAAAAATATACTTTTTTTATTTTTGCAAAATTTTTTTATTTCATCTGTAAAAACTTTTAATAACTTAGTATCTTTATAATCAATAGTAAAAGATCTTGGAATATACATATAAGAGTATCCTAAAATTAGATCTTTTTTTAAAAGTAAGGCACTAGCTACAATATCATTATCTTTTTTAAGTCCTACATAATATGGAATAAAACCTCTAGTTTTAGATAGTTCACCCCATTCATAAGATTGTAAAAAATGAGCATTATTACTTTCTGTAAATTTTTTATATTCATTTTCATTTAATTCAATTAATTGCATATATTTGCCTCCTTGCACTTTAAGTATATAACAATAGATTTTATTAGTCAATAATAGTAAAATCTAAAATATATAAATAATTAAAATCATCTACTATTATTGTGTAAAAATTTTTAATGTGCTATACTTAGCTTGTATTATTTCTTATTATATTATTGAGGTGATATTATGTATCGTAATTCATATGTTGAAATAAATAAAACTGCACTTATAAACAATATTAAAAATATTATAGAAAATTATCCAGACTATAAATATTATTTTGCTGTTGTAAAAGGAAATGCATATTCGCATGGAGATATTTTAATAAATGATATGATAAGTGCAGGTATTAATTATCTTGCAGTATCTTCATTAGATGAAGCAATAAGTATAAGAAAATATAACAAAGATATTCCTATTTTATGTTTTGGTTATACTTCTCCTAAATATTTAGATGTTGCTTACAAAAATAATATTACTATAACAATAGTTTCTTATGATTATTATAAATTAATTAAAGATACAGAATTTGAATTAAAAGTACATATAAAACTAAATACTGGAATGAATAGAGTAGGTATTAAAAAAAGTGAAGAACTTGAAAAAGTTATAAATGAAATAAAGAAATCTAAACTTATATTAGAAGGAATATATACTCATTTTGCATCATCAGGAGTATATGATCCATATTTTGACTATCAATTAGATAATTTTAATAAATTAACTAAAAATATAGATTTAAATAAAATACCTATAGTACATTTATATAATTCATTAGGGTTAGTAAAGCACGATAAAATAAAATATGCGAATGGAGTAAGATTAGGTATTTCTATGTATGGATTTTCTGCTAATTCCAATGTTCCTGAGAATAGAATGTTATTATTTAAATTAAAGAGAAAAATTAAATTATTAGGTAAAAAAGTAAGTGATGTTCATATTAATAATAATTTAAAATTAGAAAAAGTTTTAAGTATTAAAAGTGAAGTAATATATATAACAAATATTAAAAAAGGAGAATTTGTTGGATATAATGCAGTACATAAAGCTAAATGTGATGAGATAATTGCGACTATTCCAATTGGACATGCAGATGGTATCACTAGTGCATTTAAATATGTTAAGATAAAAGGAAAAACTTATCCAATAGTTGCAATTTGTATGGATTATATATCAGTAATAGTTGATGATACTATAAATATAAACGATGAAGTTACTATTATTGGTGATGATATAACACTATCCCAAGTAGCACGTAATTCAGGGGATAATGTTCATCATTTATTAGTATCAATAACAAATAGACTTCCTAGAATTTATGTTGAAAAAGGAGAAAAATAATATGGATTTTATATTATTAATTGTTGGTATGGATGCTAATGCATATTATATGGCAAGATGTTATCATGAAAAATATAATAGAAAAGCTTATTTAATTGGTAAGAATCCAATATGGTTTACTGATTTAAGTAAGATAGTAATAACTAAATATATTGAAAATTTATGGGAAGAAAAAGTATTTTTAAAAGAATTAGATAATTTTTATAATGAACATAAAGATACTAAAATATTACTTGTTGCTTCAACAGAAAACTATATTGAATTAATATCTAAAAATAAAAGTAGATTAGAAAATAAATTTTATTTTAATTATCCTAATAGTGATATTATAGAATCTATAATAGATAAAGAAACATTTTATAAGACATATTCAGATTCTAATTTGTCTTTACCGAATACTTTATTCTATGATTGTACTAAAGATAATGATATAGATGTTCAATTAAGTTTTCCAGTAATATTGAAAGCAAGTGATGTAATATCATATAGAAGATTAAATTTTGAAGGTAAAAATAAAATATATAAAATAGAAAATAAAGAAGAACTTATTAATACAATTAAAATAATAAAGAATGGTGGATATAAAAAAACATTAATTATACAAGAATATATAAAAGGTGATGATAGTCATTTATTTGATGTTGTAATATATGGTGATAAAAATGCAAAAGTAAAGAGAATATCTTTTGCTCAGATTGGTTTACAAGAACATTCTAAAGATATGGTAGGTAATGCATCAGTTTTAATAAATGGTTTTAGTACATTTCCTGGTAAAGATAAAATTATAGAAGATATAGTTAAATTTTCTCAGGATATTGGTTATACTGGATTTGCAGAATATGATTTGAAATATGATTCTAAAGATAATAAATTTAAAGTTTTAGAGATTAATGCAAGACAAGGTAGAAGTAGTTATTATATAACTGATGCAGGGTGTAATTTAATAGAAATACTTAAAAGAGATTTAATAGATAACGAGAAGTTAGAATATAAAGTGTTAGATAAAGAAGTATTGTTATCATTTGTACCAAAGATAATAGTTAAAAAATATATATTAAATAGTGAATTTAAAAATAAAGCGCTATCATTATGGAAAGATAGAATTAACCCAGTTAAATATAAAAAAGATATTAGTTTAAAAAGAAATTATATGCTGATAAGACGTGATATTAAATATTTAAAAGATTTTAAATATGGATATTGGAAGAATAATTAAATGTGAGGTAAAAATTTATGAGGAATAAAAAAAGTTTAATAAAAAGAATTTATGAAATGCTTAATAAACGTCAAAAATTTAATTTTGTTATTATAATAATTATAATGATTATCTCAGCTCTATTATCTCAGTTGTTACCTTTATCGATTGGAAAATTAACAGATGATGTACTCAATCAAGAAAATTTATCATTTATGAAAATTATTCCATTTTTATTATTTATATTAGTAGTTACGGTATCTAATGAAATTATAAAAGTAATACGTCGTGTGATTGTAGAGGATACGTGTACTAGATGTGAAAAAAATGCAAGATCAAATGCTGTAAGTTCACTTTTACATGCACCACTTACTTACTTTAAAGAAAATATGACAGGTAATATACATGGTAAATTAAATAGAAGTTTAGATGGGACAATAAAGTTATTAAAACTTTTATTTATGGATTTTGCTCCTGCAATATTTAGTGGTATAGCTGCAATTGTAGTAATATTTTCTAAATTACCATTATTTTTATCAGTTTTAATGTTATTTGTTATACCAATAGGAATTGTTATAATTGTTAGACAAATATCTACTCAAAAGGGAATTAGAGTAGAACTTATGGAAGAAAAATCATCTATGGATGGAACAATGGTAGAATTAATAAATGGAATAGAAGTAATACGTGTTACTGATAATGCAGATGTTGAAGTTAATAGGTTTAGTGATAAATCAGAATATTTACGCATCAAAGAAATGAAACATCATAAAGCAATGGCATTTTATGACTGTTTAAAATTTGTAAATGAAGCTTTATTTACTGTATTAGTAATAGGTATGTCAGCATACTTAGCTGGAGAAGGTATAATAAGTGTTGGTACAGTATTAACAGCATATTTATGTTTTACACAATTAACTACTCCACTTCGTGAATTGCACAGAATATTTGATGAATTATCAGAATCTACTATTTTAGCTAGAGAATATTTTAATATTATTGATCTAGAAAAAGACTTCTCTTATAAGCATTCAAAAATAAGCAATGAAAATATAGAACAAAAATCTTTAATACATGTTGAAAATGTTGATTTTTCATATAAAAATAGTGATAAAAAAGTTATTACAAATTTAAATTTAGATATTAATGAAGGAGAATTTGTTGGTATTGCTGGACCTTCTGGGTGTGGTAAATCTTCATTTATAAAATTATTAACAAAATTAGAAAAAAATACTGATGGTAATATAATAATTGATGGTAAGAATTTAGATTCATTATCTCGTAAAGATATATCGAATATTATTGCTTTAGTTCCACAAAATCCATTTATTGTTGCTGGAACTATTAAAGAAAATATCTGTTATGGTATTAAAAGAAAAATAAGTTTAGAGGAAATAAAAGAAGCTACAAAAAAAGCATATATTGATGATTTCATAGAAAGTTTACCTAATGGGTATGATACTATATTATCTGAGGGTGGTAGTAATTTATCTGGTGGACAAAGGCAACGTCTTGCTATTGCTAGAATATTTTTAAGAAAACCTAAAATATTAATATTAGATGAAGCAACTAGTGCTTTGGATAATACTTCTGAAAAATATATACAAAAACAAATAGAACAATTGCAGAAAGAAAATAAAGTATCTATAATTTCTATAGCTCATAGATTAACAACTTTACAAAACTGTGATTCGATATTAGTTTTTGATAAAGGTAAAATTATTCAAACAGGTAAATATAATGAATTAATTGAAATGCCTGGAATATTTCAAGATATGTATAATGGTAAATTAAAATAATTTAGTAAGTAGGTGAAAATGTGTATAACAAATTAAAATTAATAGTTGAAAAATTAACAGATATAGGTAAAACTATTTCAACAATGGAATCATGTACTGGTGGAGGAGTAGTAAATGCTATTACAAACATAGAAGGAGCAAGTGAAGTTATTAAATATAGTGCAGTTACATATTCTAATGAATTTAAAATAAAAATGGGTGTAGATAAAGAAGTTATTGATAAATATACAGTATATAGTATTGAAGTAGCTAGACTTATGAGTGAAGTAATTAGTAATTATACTCAATCAGATTATGGAATAGGTGTTACAGGTAAATTAAATAGAGTAGATAAATATAATCCTTATGGATGCGATAACATAGTATATATAAGTATATATGATAGAAATTCTAAAAAACATTATGATATGAATATAACTGTTACTGAAGATAGTAGAGAAAAAAATAAAGATTTAATAATAGATAAAATTAGTGATAATCTATTGGAAATTATTGTTAATAATAGAAAATTAGATAGTGTAAAAATGTTTTGGAATAGTTAAAAGTTAAATGCTAAAAGCTAAACCATTTAAAACATAAGATATTGGATCACTACTAGATTTAACTGGTAATACAGAAGTATCACGTTCAAACATAGAATAAGATATTTCTGTTTTATTGTATACATAAGAATCATCTTTGTTATATGATCTTAAATATAAATCCATAATGTTTATTCCATTTAATTTATATTCTTGTAGTTTAATGTATTTTTGAATTTTTTTTCTAGAATATCCCTTAGGTCTAGAACCAAATTGTGATGCAATACAATGAGATATATGTGATTCCATTGATGATTTCACTTCTCTATCTTTCATATTTAGTATTGCTTTCCAATGTCTTAATATGTAATTTTTATATTGTTCTTTTTTCTTTTTGTTTTTAGATTCTTCAATAATTTTATCTGCTAGTTTTGTAAATTTCTTTTTATCTTTTTCTTCATATATAGAATTTAACAATTCTTTTCTTGATTCCTTTGAATGTGTAAATCTATTTATATATTCTTTTACATGAAATTCACATGTATTTAAAATTACTTTATTTTCTTTAAATAATTTTAGTTCACTGGATCCTGATAAAATCCAAGATCCAGAATCACTTAATAAATATATTTCCTTAAAATTTTCATAATTATAAATATTATATATTTCATCCATAAACTCTTTCCAAGCATTATTAGAAGTAGTTAAAAAAGTATGTTTATTTAATAATGTAGTTCTATTATTTTTTGTTTTAGCACCAGTAAAAGTTACAAAACATTTGCTCATTATATAATGATGTTTACCTCTTTCCTCTTCTGATAACAATGCCAATCTTATTTGTTCATGAATCCATTTCTCATCAACCATAACATATAAGTGATTAGAATCATCATCAATATAATCATATTCAACTTTAGGAAGATTCCATTTATGAATCCAATTATAAATAGTCTGTCTTGAAATACTTTGTGTTGCATTGGAGTCAAGATACGATTTCAAATCAAATAAATTTAAATCATAATTAATAGATGCATTATTAGCATTAATATCTATACTTTTATCTATTAATATACTTCTAACAATATGATCATATGTTACATATCTATCAAAATTGAAAATTTCATCAACAAAATAAAATCCGTTATTTTTATCTTTATCAACATAATAATTTCTAGTATAATTTAATTCGCCGTATATGGTTATAATGGTACGATTATTAGTGTTTGATTTATAAAAATTCCTTTTTCTATAATCAGAATTCAAAAATATATCATCAATCAATGGAATAGATTTTTGATATATTTCTAACATAGTTTTTTTAAATATAGAAATAACATGAATAGGTGAATTTTCTATATATAATAATTGATTTAAAGAACATAATTCTTTTAAGAATGCCTCATTAATAACATTTTTTGTGATTTTTTTTATTTTATTTTTTAATTTTTGTGGTATAATAGTCATATGAAAGAACTCCTTTATTCTTATATTTATAGGTATATTATACCATGAGTTCTTTCTTTTTTTTACTTTTCCAAAACATTTTTACACTATCGAAAATTATAAATTATTGACTAACAACATCAAATATTATATAATATTCATGAATAATAGGAAGAGGGAAAAAATAATGTTTGATGGAAGTAGATTAAGAGAATTGAGAAAGAAAAAAGGTTTAACTCAAGATGAATTAGGAAATAGAATAAATGTTACTAAAACTTCCATATCTTGTTATGAAAAAGGCATTAGAATACCGAATATGGAAACCTTTTTGAAACTTATTAAAGAATTAGAAACAACTCCAAATTATCTTTTTGGTATAGATGCATTTGAAGTTATAAAAACAAGTGATACTAATTATATTTTGTCTTGTACTAAAGAAGACTATGAAATATTAAAAATATTAAAAAATGAAGATAAAGTATATAATATGTTTAAAAAAAATCCAATAAGAGTAATAGATTTTTTAATTAATTATTATAAATAAAAATGGTATTTAATCATTTTTTATTTTTTTCTTTATTTACATAATTTCCTAACATACCACCAAATATTGAAGATATAATAATTAAAATATAGTATATTAAATTAAATACTTTAAAATCATTATTAAAGAATATAAACGTAATAACTAAAAATAAAATTGAATATATTAAACCTATTTTAAGTCCAGAAATATATCCTTTGGATTTATCATTTTTACTAAACTCTCTTCCACTAACTAAAAAACATATAAGACTTGTTATAATCATAAATATATTCATAAGTTTATCACCAAATAAATTGAAATAATATAATAGATTTAATATAAAAGTAATAATTACTATACTACTTAAAGTATATAAAAGATTTTTTCCTATAATCTTAAACATTTAATATCACCCTTTCAAAATATTTATAATAATCTAATTAAATATATTTATTTGAATAAATTTTATTACTATTAACATAATTATATTAGGTGATATCTATGGATTACGCAACAGTAATATTTAGAACCATATTTTTCTATTTTGTAGTTTTAATATTATATAGAATTATGGGAAAGAGAGAAGTTGGTCAATTAGGTATAGTAGATCTAATTGTATCTATATTAATATCTGGTTTAGTTGCAATTAGCATTGAAGATTATGAAGGCACTATATTTAAAACATTAGTTCCAATATTAATTCTTGCACTTTTGCAAGTAATATTAGCTTATATTTCTTTAAAATTCCCAAAAACAAGAGTATTTTTAGATGGTAAACCATCAGTAATAATTAAAAATGGAAGAATAAATTTTAAAGAAATGAGTAAACAAAAATATAATTTAGATGATTTACTTCTTCAATTAAGACAAAATCAAGTAAGATCCTTAGAAGAAGTTGAGTACGCTATTCTTGAAACTAGTGGTAATCTATCTATATTTAGAAAATTAGGGGAGAAAACAGATTATCCATTTGCAATAATTTTAGATGGTGTAATACAAGATGATGTATTAAAAAGTATTAATAAGACAGAAGAAGATATATTAAAAATATTAGAAAATAGGAATATATCGTTAGACAATGTTTTTTATGCTTTCTATAGAAAAGATAGAACATTTATTATAAAAAGAGATAGTTTGAAATGAAATTCTTTTGAATTTTTAAAGAAAACATAATATAATTTATTTGTATTTTGGAGGAATATTTATGAATAAATTATTAGTATGTGATTATGATAATACTTTTTATATAAATGATAACGATATTGAAATAAATAAAAAACTAGTTAATAAATTTATGGATTTACATAACACTTTTGTAATAGCAACAGGAAGAAGTTATTTAGATTTTTATAATAAATTAAATAAATATAAATTCAAATATAATTATGTAATATTGAATCGTGGAACAACAATAATAGATAATAATGATAATATTTTATTAAATGTAACTATAGATAATAATATTATTTCTGATATTAAAAATGATTTAAAAATTTTGAATTGTGAAAATTATTTTTGTTGTAGTGGATATGAAAGTAGACTTGATTTTGATCATAATGATTTAACTAAAATTAATGTTAAATATAAAGATTTAGATACTGCAATGGATATGGTTAGTCATATTAATAAAAAATATAGTAAGTATGTTAAAGCATATTATGTTAATAACTTTACGATAGAAATAATATCCAATAAAATAAATAAAAAAGAAGCTATTTATTATTTAATAAAAAATATTGGAATAGATAAAAATAATGTATATACTATTGGTGATGGATATAGTGATATAGAAATGATTAAAGAATTTAATAGATATTGTATGAAAAATTCTGTTTCATTAGTAAAAGAAGTATCTATTAATGAATATGATAGTGTATCAATTATGATAAAAGATATATTAAATGAGAACATATAGTCAGTAATGTTCTTTTTTTTATAATCAACAAATATAATATATTGGTGGTTATATTGAAAAAAATAATTGTATTGTCTATTATAATTATATTTATATTAATTATTTCTATATTTAGTTTATCAGAAAAAGAAAATATTAATTACAATATTGATAATGATAAACCAATAATAAATTTAATTGGAGATAAAACTATAAAACTAAAATTAGGACAAAATTTTATAGAGCCAGGATATAGAGCATATGATAAAAATGGTATTGATATAACTAAAAATGTTTCAGTAGTAAATAATTTAAATATAAATAAATCAGGTAATTATAAACTTACATATAAAGTAAGTGATAAGGATGGTAATACAACTATAACTTCAAGATATATTGATATATTAAGTGAAGTAGATATGAATAAAAAAACCATATATCTAACATTCGATGATGGACCATCAAATGTTACTAATGATATATTAAATATATTAAAAGAAGAGAATGTTAAAGCTACATTTTTTGTTATAAATCATGATAGTAAATATGACTATTTAATAAAACGCGAATTTGAGGATGGTCATACTGTTGGATTGCATAGTTATACACATAAATATAATACTATATATAAAAGTATTGATTCATATATTTATGATTTAAATAAAATTAAAAATAAAGTAGAAAATATTATACATACAGATGTTAATATAATAAGATTTCCTGGTGGTAGTTCAAATACAATAAGTAATATAAATATGAGAAAATTAATAAAAGAAATAACTAATGACGGATATTATTACTATGATTGGAATATATCTAGTTTTGATACATCTCATATTTCATCAAAGAGAATATATAATAAAATAGTATCACAACTCAATAGATTCAACTATACTACTAATATTATATTGATGCATGATTTTCAAAATAATAAAAAGACTGTAAAAGCCCTTAGAAATATTATTAAATATGGAAAAGAGAATAATTATAATTTTTCAAATATAACTAAATATACACCATTCGTTAGACACATAAATTAAATATAAATTTTATAACAGCAATTATTATTATTGATATACCTATAAATATATCTGTATTAATTCTTGTATTTACATTTTTAATGTATTTACCTAAATTTAAGAATATAAAGTTAATTATAAATGATATTAAACATATATTAAATATATTTATTTTTTGTAATAGTATTCCAAATCCACCAATTATTGTATCAATAGATAATATAATTCCTAAATAAATTGATTCTTTAATGCTTAAATATTTAGAATTATCAATATCTGCTTTTAAATTATTTTTAAATATATTAGTAATATTATTATCTTTTTTTATAATACTTTTAATATAATCATTAAATATATTATATAAACCTAATATGACTAATAAAATAAATGAGATAATATTAGCTATTAATTCATGTGATTTAAAATCAAATAAACAATATATATTATACATAATTGTCAGTATAAAAATATTAGTTAAACAAAGAGTAATAATAGATTTAATAGGTACTAATATATTATTATTAGAATAAGTTGAACTAACGAGTAAACTATCAATAGAAGTAAATAATATTATTAATAATATATACATAAATATTCACCTAAAATAATATATTCCAATAAATATTTATTGATAAAAATATATAAAATTTTAATTTTTTAAATTTACATACAAAGTTGTTAATGATATAATAGCTAAGAAAAAGAGAAAACTAAAGAATGCAATGAAATAACTTTTGAAAGTATAAAACACATCAATGAATATGGTAATGAATATTGGCTTGCTCGAGGGTTAATGGTAGCACTTGAATACTCAAAATTGAGGTGCTATTGATAAAGCAAAAAGTACTTGTAAGTTAAGCAATAATATTGATGAACATTTTGCCGACGTCGGTAAAACGATAGATATGCATAATGGTGCTACAAAAACAATTGATGATTATGAACTATCAAGATATGCTTGTTATTTAATTGCTCAAAATGCAGATCCTAGAAAAGAAAAAGTTGCGCTTGCTCAAACATATTTTGCACTTCAAACAAGAAAACAAGAAATTTCTGAAATGGAATATAGTAAATTATCTGAAGATGAAAAGAGATTTTATCAAAGAAAATTAACTAAAAAAGGTAATTATTCATTAAATCAAGCTGCAAAAAATGCAGGTGTTAAAAATTTTGATAAATTTCATAATTTTGGTTATAAAGGTTTATATAATGGTGAAACAGCGGATGATATTGCTAAAAGAAAAGGTTTAAGATATAGAGAAGATATTTTAGATAATATGGGTAGTGAAGAACTTGCTGCAAATTTATTCCGTATTACACAAACAGAATCAAAATTAAAAAGAGAAAATATAAAAACAGAAAGTGATGCAAATGAAGCACACTACACTATTGGAAAGAATATTAGAGAAGTTATTGCAAAAAATGGTGGAAGAATGCCTGAAAAATTACCTACACCGAAGAAAAGCTTAAAAGAACTAGAAAAAGAAAAAATAAGGCAAGAAAAAATAGAAACAAAATAAATTTAGCCTATTCTTCGACATAATAAATAATTGTTCTAAATGATAAAATATAATTGGACAAATAGTCAATTAAAAAATTGTACTGATTGCCAATTCTTTTTTATTAATTGATTAACAGAATAAATTGAACTAACAAGTAAATATTTATTGATAAAAATATACAAAATTTTAAATTTTTAAATTTACATAAAAACTCATTAATGGTATAATAGCTAAGAAAAAGAGGAGAAGTAATATATGGATAAGATTATAATAAGAGGAGCACGTGAAAATAATTTAAAAAATATAGATCTTGAATTATCAGGATAGACACTTGAAGAATTATGTAAAGAAATTATATCAGGATAAAAACATGAAAAAATAAGAAGAGTGAGATTTTGACCTTTACTAATAAGGGTTTGAAATCTTTTTAATATG
>CANRKE010000019.1 GCA_947631135.1 uncultured Bacilli bacterium
ACACAGTAGTTAAGCACTTTTTCGCCGACAATAGTTATTTTTGCGAAGATAGGTAATTGCCTATACTTTTTTTATTTTTTTATTCACATTAAATTTTTTATATGATATTATAGGTCACATCAAGCAAATAATTGCTTGATGTAAATATCATCTATAATGTTATTTGTATTATATGATATATAGAATTTATTACTCTAACAACATATCTGAATATTAAAATTTAGATGATATAAATTCGGTATTTTAAATAATTAATTTAAACAGAAAAATCTTATAATTAAAAGGAATAGTACTAAAGATGATCCATACATTTTTCTCGAAAATAATATACTTTAAAAATTAATTAATTTTAATCTTAAATTATTTCTATAAAAAAAATTAATTTTTTTTATTATTGCCTTTTTTTTTATTTACAAATAGTTTATACTAATTATAGTAGGTGGTGCTTATATGAATAATCAAAATCAAAATAATGTTGTAACTAATAATACATTAAACAATAGACCAACATTTAGTGTACTTGATAGATATGGTGAAGATATAACTAAAAAAACTTATATAACTAATCCAGCTATTGCACGTGAAAACGAGATAAGACAATTAATACTTACATTGCTTACTCCTGATAAATCAGCAGTACTTGTGGGTAAAGCAGGTATTGGTAAAACTGCAATTGTAGAGGGTCTTGCATATTTAATTCAAAAAAATCAAGTTCCAAATGTTCTAATTGGATATACTATTATAAATATAGCTACTTCTTCATTATTAGGTGAAAGTATATCTGATGGGGAAAGAGAATCAAGAGCTCAATTACTTGTATCAGAAGTTATGAATAGGTCAAAAATAATATTATTCATAGATGAAATACATACATTAATGGGTGCAGGAGCAACAAATGGTAATGCACTAGATTTAGCAAACATATTAAAGCCGGCACTTGCTCGTGGTGATATAAAACTTATTGGAGCTACTACTCAAGCTGAATATGAAAGATATATGATACGTGATAGAGCATTTATAAGAAGATTTGAAAAAATTGAAATTCAAGAACCAGACCAAGAAACAACATTTAAAATATTAATAGGAACAATACCAAAATTAGAACAACAAACTGGGATAAAATTTAATTATACAAATTATATAATAGAAAGAATATGTAAATTTATAATTGAAATGACAAGTGAATATAAAAGAATATATGAGGTTTCATCTAGATATCCTGATATATCATTAGCTTTATTATCAAAAATATTTTCATATGCAGTATTTGATAATTCAAGTCAAATAAATATGAATCATGTGTGGCAAGCCATAAAAAATTGCAATTCAATATATCCAGATACATTAAAAAAAGAAATTGAAAGATTTAAAGTACAATTTAATGATATGATAATGGAAGAACATATAAATACAGTATAATATTATGAAATATGATGGTTTAAAAGAAAATAGTATATCTGAAAAAAAAGCAATTTATGGTCTTAATAAAATCGAAAAAAAACTAAATTATAAAATATTTTATGAATCAATTATTTATATTTTACCAATATCTATTATAATAAGTGATAATGTAATAAAAACATTAATATATTCATTTTTATTACTAGTAATAGGAATACAATTTGTAATATATATAAAACAAAATAAAAAAATATTTAATAAACATGAAAAAAACTTTTATTATAACGTAATAAGAGATGGTAAAAAGAAAAAAATAAATAAAACTGAAATAGTAGTAGGCGATATAATTTTATTTGAAAAATATGATGAAGTATGTGCAGATGTTATGATACTAGAATCAAATAATTTGATAGTCGATGAAACTATATATGATAAAAGTAGGAGAACAGTACAAAAAAATGAAAACTTTTCAACAGTAAATTCAACATTAAAACCTAATTTTTTATATACTAATAGTATTATAATAAATGGTAGTGCTGTATGTAAAGTAATTGGTACAGGACTTAATACAGAGCTATCTAAACAAATTAGAGATAATAAAATAAATGATAAGTATACAAATTTTAAAAACAAATTTGCAAAATTATATATTATATTAAATGTTATATCTTTATTATTATTTATAATTGGTATATTTTCAAATATTAAATTATTAATATCATTATCCTTTATTATTTCTACTTTATTTTCATATGTACTATATCAAAATATATATTATAAAATTTTATTATATTTAGGTGATAAAAATATTATTGTTAAAGATATTAAAACACTATATGATATTTATAAAGCTAAAAATTTATTTTTAACTAATAAAGATATAAATAATAATAAGATGAGTATAGTAAAAATAGAAACTAATAATATAGATGAAGATACTTTTAAATCTTATTGTAGTTTAGCTATATCTAATAAAAATATTACTAATGAATTAGATGATAATACACATAAAAGTTATAATTTAATAAAGAGTTTTAATAAACATAAATTAAATTTTAATATATATGAAAAAACAGGAAAACTATATTTGTTTGTAAGTGGTAATGCAGAAAGCTTTTTTGATATATGTAATATTGATTTAAATAAAAAATTTGATATTAATAATAAAAAGAATGAGTATAATAAAGATGGTATAAAATTAACATGTATAGGACATCAACAAATAGATAATATAGAAGATGATATATTTAAATATAATATATCTTATGATGGATATATATGTACTACAAATTATTGTAATAATAAAATTATTGATAATTTAAATCAATTATCTAAGAATTATAATTTATATTTATTTATGGATGATAGTAAACAATTTACTCAAAATTATTTTAAAGATATGTATTTTATAGATAGTAAATATGTAATTAGTAAAAAAGAATATAGATTGATTGAAGATAAAAATATTTATGATTATTTAAATAATATACATATATATTCTAAGTTTGATATGAAAACTATTTATGATATGTATAAACACTTTGATAATTCTATCATACACTCAAATAATTATGAATTAAATATAAATAATTTAGAAAAATATACATTAATTAATAAATATATTAATAACATATTTAAAAAAATTAAAGTATTATTAATGTTTAGTATATTAAGTTTAATAGTATTAGTTATATTATCATTTAAATTATTACCAGAATATATATTAATTATAAAATTTATATTAATAGTACTAAGTATAGTTTACATAAAAAAAGTTGAATAACAGTTATTATTTATAAATTTTGATAAAGATATTTCATTTTTTTTAAATATTAGATATAATAATACTATAGTGGAAAGAAGGAAGAATATGGGTAATAGAAGAAAAACATTTTTTAATTGTTTACTTATGGCAGTAATTGTTTTGTCAATTATAGTAGCTACTAAAAATACAGTAATACTAAATATTCCAATAGCATGTTCATTTTTTGTATTTCCAATAGCCTATTTAGCTCTTATTACAATTAATGATCTATGTGGAGCAAAGGAAGCAATACTATCACTTTTATCTGCAACTGGTGTATTAATAATTATTTATGGTTTAATAACTTTAGTTTTAAATTTACCAAATCAAGTTCAAACTATTAATGCTGCAAATGCACTTAATTATGTACTTGGTGAAGTACAAGATGCATATTATGTTGCTAATTTAAAAGTTGTATTTGGAAGTGTAGTAGGATTATTAGTAAGTGGTTTTGCACTAATTGGTATTTATACATCTGCACATAAATATACTTTTAAAAGTATTACTTGCTTTTTAGCAACTTTAGTTGGATTATTATTATTTAATGCTATATATGTTGCATCAACACAAATTGGAGTATTAGATAGTCATGATTTAATAATGATGATGTTAAATAGATTTATATTCTGTGTAGTATGGACTGTATTAATAACAATATTATTTATGATATTTTCACATCATAAGAAAGTGGATGTAAAAGAAGAAGTTGTTGAACAAAGAATAGAAAGTGAACCAATTAAAGAAGAAAAACCAAAATCTAAAAAAACAACTACAAAAGAAAATACAAGTAGTAAAACAACAAATAAAAAATCAAACAAGAAAACAGGAAAATAATAAAAAGGAGCGTTGAAAATATAAAATGCTCCTTTAATATTTTTATTTAATCTTTATTTTTCAAATTAAATTTGATATAATTGTAAACGTAGGAATGGCAAGGTGAAGATATGACTAATATAATAAGTAAAATATATAAATATTCATTAGAAGAAATTATGGGACAAAGGTTTGGAAGGTATGCAAAGACAATAATTCAAGATAGAGCACTTCCTGATGCTAGAGATGGTCTTAAGCCAGTACAAAGAAGAATTTTATATTCTATGTATAAAGACAAAAATACCCATGATAAACCATATAAGAAAAGTGCGAAAACTGTTGGTAATGTTATGGGACAACTACACCCTCATGGAGATTCTAGTATATATGAAGCTATGGTAAGAATGAGTCAATGGTGGAAACAAAATGCAGTATATATAGATATGCATGGTAACAATGGTTCAATGGATGGGGATAGTCCTGCAGCAATGCGTTATACTGAAGCAAGATTGTCAAAAGTAGGAGAAGAAATGCTTAGAGATATAGAAAAGAAATTAGTTGAGTTTGCTCCTAACTATGATGATACTGAAATGGAACCAACTGTACTACCAGCACGTTATCCAAATTTATTAGTAAATGGATCTAATGGAATAAGTGCAGGATATGCAACTAATATACCACCTCATAATTTAGGTGAAGTTATAGATGCAACTATATATAGAATAGATAATCCAGAATCAACTTTAGGAGATATATTAAAGATTGTTAAAGGACCTGATTTCCCTACTGGAGGTATCGTTGAAGGTATAGGTGGAATAGAAGAAGCATTTTCAAGTGGTAGAGGTAAAATAGTATTAAAATGTAATGCAGAAATAGTAAAAGATCAAATAATTATAACTGAAATTCCATTTGAAGTTAATAAAGCTAATCTAGTAAGGAAGATAGATGAAATTAGAGTAGAGAAAAAAATAGATGGAATTAGTGAAGTTCGTGATGAAACTGATAGAGATGGACTTAGAATAGTTATAGATTTAAAGAAGAATAGTAATAAAGAATTAATACTTAATTATTTACTTAAAAATACTGATATGCAAATAAGTTATAATTATAATATGGTAGCTATTGTAAATAAAAGTCCAAAACAATTAGGTATAATTAAAATATTAGATTATTATATACAATTTCAAAAAGAAATTATTACTAATAGAACAAAATTCGACCTTGAACATGCTAAAGCAAGAAGACATATAGTAGAAGGTTTAATAAAAGCTTTAGATATTTTAGATGAAGTAATTAAAACAATAAGAGCTAGTAAAAATAAAAGTGATGCTAAAATAAATTTAGTTAATAAATATGAATTTACTGAAATTCAAGCTGAGGCTATAGTAATGTTACAATTATATAAATTATCTAATACTGATGTTACATTACTGTTGGAAGAATTAGATAGTTTAAATAAATTAATTAAGAAATTAGAATCGATTTTATCTAGTGAAAAGAAATTAATGGAAGTAATTAAAAAAGAATTATCTGAAGTTAAAAATGAATATGCAACACCAAGAAAAACTGTAATAAAAGATGAAATTACTGAAATAAAGATAGATAATACAATGATGATAGCTCGTGAAGATGTAATTGTAGTTGTAACTAAGGAAGGATATGTAAAAAAAGTATCAAAGAAAAGTTATGCTTCATCATCTTCTGATGAAACTACTTTAAAAGATGGTGATTATGTAATAGGATTATATGAAATGAATACTATGGATACTTTACTTTTATTTACTAATTTAGGTAATTATTTATATATTCCTGTTCATGAACTTCCTGATGTAAAATGGAAAGAACTTGGAAAACATATAAGTAATGTAATAGCTATCAAATCTAATGAGAATATAGTTAGTTGCATACCTGTTTATGATTTTAAAAAGAATAATGATATTATTATATTTACTAAAAATGGTATGGTTAAAAGAACTAATTTAAGTGATTTTCAAGTTCAAAGATATTCTAAACCAATGGTATGTATGAAATTAAAAGATGATGATGAAATAATAAATGCAGAATTAACTAATAATAAAAAGAATGTAGCAGTAGTTACTGATGATTGTTATTTCTTGTGGTATGATACTGATAGTGTACCTATAAGTGGTACTAAAGCTAGTGGTGTTAAAGCAATAAATCTTAAAAATGGTAATGTTGTTTGTGGTTGTACTTTTGATGATAATAAAGAATATGTAACTGTAATTACTAATAAAGGAAATGCTAAAAGATGTAAACTATCTGATTTTGAAATGGCAAAAAGAGCAAGTAGAGGATTACTTATTATGAAAGAAGTAAAATCTAATCCTCAAAAGATTAAAAGTGCTTATATCATAGATAAAGTAAATATATGTGTTAAAACACAAAGTGATAGTAAAACATTAAAATTAACTGAAATACCTATTATGGAAAGATATAGTACTGGTTCTAGTATAGTTAAAAAACAAGTTGTTGATACATATATTGTAAAAGAGTTAGAAAATAAAAATGATTTGGAAAGAAATATAGTTACAAATATTGATGATGATGATATGTTAGAAATAATAGATGATACTCAAGAAGAAATTTCATTAAATAAAATAGATGATAAGTTTTTAGAAGTTGATGAAATATTAGATGATTTTGATTTGTAAGATTTTAAAATTTGATATAATATAGTTACTTAGAAGATATTATGTTTATATATAATATTTGTAGTGAGGGGTAGTATATGTTAACTAAGAAAATGTATGAAAGAATAAATTGGTATAAAAAGCCATTTGTTCATGAACAATATTCTAGAATAGTAGAAAACTTTAAAAATTATGATAGAATTTCAAAAAAGAAAATGATTGAAGAAATATATAATGTTTATAGTGATTACAATAATATTATAGATATATGTACAGTTAGAGAATTAAAATATTTAAAAAAAATAATAGATGGTGAGGATGTTACTTTTTCTACATTTGAAGATTATAAATATAAATGGGAAAGGGAAATACTAAAAAATAAATTTTTAATTCAATATGATGTTTTGCAGCCATTTATACCAGATGAAATAATTGATAATGTAAAACTTGCTATAAAAAATGTTAATTGGAGTAGTGCTAAAAAAAATGATTATATAAATGAATTATTAGTAAGTGTTTGCAAAGTACAAGGATCTGTTGAGCTTCCTTTCTTATGCTCTTTTGTATCATCTGTTACTAAGACGGAAGAAAAAGTAATTTGTGACCATATATTACATAATAAACTATTTAACTATTATGTTTATACTTATTTTAAAAATTTTGAATTCATGGAAGAAGATATTCCAGTTGGTTTATATCAAGATTATTATAGATTTGAAGAAGAAATAGATAAACAAAAGAAAAAGCAAGGAATAGTTGGTGCGTTACCAATTAGCTTAGATATGTATAAAACTTTATTTTATAATGATTTTGATATCAACAATCCAAAAATTAAAAAGATGTTAGATGCAATTAAAAACATGCCAATATTAAATAGGCCAGTACTAGAATTAATTAGGGATTATTCAGTATTAAATATCGATAGATTATCTTTAAAAAAATTTATCGAAACTGTTAACTTTCTAGAAGATTATGATCTAACTGAGTTTTTTAAAATATTAGATGACGCAATGGATGAAATGCCTTCAGTAGCGTTAAATGGTTTTACGCCAAACCAAGCAAAACAGATAAAAATTGAAAATGAAATAATTAACAAAAATAAAGAAAAAAATTATGTTAAACAAAAAAATGCTTGTTTATCTAAGAAAGATGCAAAACTTTTTTATAAAATATATTTTGCGTTATTAGAATTTACTAATGATAAATATAAAATTAGAAATAATTTGAGAATATATAATCAGCTATGTATTAATCCTAAAAGTTTAGAAGATGTAATATCAGTTTTTTGGGATAATAAAAATGAAATTATATCAGAATTTTGTGAATTTAATCCATATAAATTTAATAAAGAAGAACTAGATATAACTAGGGATTTTAAAAAGGGATTTAGAAGTTTAATAGTAATTGTAAAATTTGAAAGTGATTACACTGCTGTTATGAATAAAGATAAAATATATATGATTAAAGGTGTAAATGATAATATAGATAATATTATTTCTTATCAAGATTTACCTGCGTGTGTAATAACATCAATTATTCCATTTAAGAATGTTTTAATATATGATGGTATATCTATAGGAGATAATATAAAAATGGGTAATGATTTTAATAAGATACTTGAAGAAGATTATTCAAAATCTATAAAGTATTATCATTTATGATAATTAATAAAGAAAATAATTTGTAATTAAAAAAGATTGGAGAACTTAATATGCAAAATGATTTAAACCTTATAACACAAAAAGAAATATCGTCTATGTTAATTAATCTTAATAGACTTCGACTTAATAGAAAAGCTCATATTAAAAAATATAACAAGTTAAGAATTTTACATAGTGAAATAATAGATAATATGGAAGATTATATTTTGAATAATAAATATAATATTGAAAAATTTAAAAATATAATTAAAGATGAATTTGAAAATGCAAATAATATTAAATTGGATATTTATAATGATGATGATTCAACAATACTTTTAGAATTATTTGTTTATAAGAATCATCCAAAAATTCCATCAATAACTGATATTTATTTAAAGAATAATAAATTTAGAAATAAAGAAAAAGTAAAAATGCTTGAGGCTATGAAAAATTCGTATGTTGGATTATTTGAAGTTATAGATGTTGATGTATCCGATGGTTATGTAACATATAGAGATGTTTTTACAAAGAAAAAATTTAAAATAATAGATATTGCAATGAGTAGTACTTTACAAATTAGTAAAAATAAAAATAAAAAAGTATATTTGTATAATAGAGTTATTACATATGAAGATATATCGTTTGCTACAGGAATTCATTGTAACTTTACTTCGGGTTCTAAAGAACTAAAGAAATTTATTAAATCACATAATTATAAAAATAATTATAATTTTACAAGATGTTTGACGTTATACAATATTTATAGAAAAAGTAATAGTGTAATAGTAAACTATAATGGAAAATATGAAAATAGATAATTGTAAAATTTTGTAAAAAAATTTATAATTTGTATTGCACTTTCCTCAAATATTTGATAAACTATGGTTGTAATAGGAATAGGGTAAGCCCTCTCCGAACGCAAACACAATACGAACAGATGTTTGCTTCGGGGGGGGTAGATTGAGTATTTCTTATAAGCCTTAAGCTTACCTAAATTTTTAGGTAGGCTTTTTTGAATTATTGAGAGGATTGTGGATTAAATGGAAAAAGAAAATAATAAGAAAAAAGTAGGAACATTAATAAGTGCGATAATAGTAGTGTTAGTTTTAATAATTGGAATAACATATTCATATTTATCAGCTAATAATAAGACACCAGCTAATTCTGTAAAAGCTGGAACACTATTAATAAGTTATGAAGATGATAATTTAAATGCAATAAATGTAAGCAATATACAACCGATATATGATAAGGATATAAAAGAAAAAGCTAGCAAAATATCATTTCAAGTAAATAACACTGGAACAGCTAAAGCATTTGTTGACATCAATATAACAGATATTAGTTTACCTAGTGAGTTAGCAGATCTAGAATTTAAATGGGCACTATATTCTGGTGAAGAAAAAATAAGTAATGGTAATTTTAGAAATGTATTAGATAATAAATTACTTCTAACAAATAATCAAGAGATATCAAGTAAAGGAAATAAAAGTTATGATCTATATATCTGGATAAGTGAAAATGAATTAGACCAATCAGATATGATGGAAAAGACATTTTCTGGGAAAATAACAGTAGTAGGGCATCAAAATAAACAAGCAGAATTATTATCTAAAGTAATTAAAGATAATAATGAGCCTAGTACACAAAAACCCGATTTCAGTAAAATAGCAGAAACAGATGAGGGATTAATACAAGATATAGATGATGATGGTGAAACATACTACTTCAGAGGAAATGTAAAAGATAATTATTTAAGAATAGATGGACTAAAATGGCCAGCAGATGCACCAAAAGCATATTTAATTCCAAGTAAGAACAATAATTCACGTAGTGACGATATGAGCTATTTAAAAAATCTTTGTAAATATTCATACTCAGATTACGGATATTCTAACGAACAAGAATGCTTAGACGATATAAAAGAAGTAGGAGGAAAGCCAGGAGAAGATATGCTATTTAGGATAGTAAGAATAAATGGAGATGGAACAATAAGAATTGTTGCAGACGGTTTTATTGGTAATAAAGCATTTAATCAAAATAGGGAGTCAGAAGAATATGTAGGATACACATATAATAATAGTAAACCAAATGTACAAGATGGAGATGATTCAACAATAAAAGAATATTTGGATAGTTGGTACGAAACAAATATGATTGATTATGATAATATACTTGCAAGTACAAGATATTGCAATGATACAACAGGAAATATAGATAGTAATGGATTGTTATTATATGGAACATACGGAAGATTAAATACAGATAGTGGACATATACCAGAGCCAAGCTATATATGTCCAAACACAGATAAATTGTATGGAGGGGAATACGATTTAAAAATAGGACTCTTATCAGCAGATGAAGCAGTATTTGCAGGAGGAAAAAAGGGAACATCAAATTCCAATTATTATTTATTAGGAAACAGTCCTGATAAATGGTTAGGGTCGCCTATCTATTTCTCTAATGGTTATGCTTTTGAGTTCAATATAGCGAGTTCAGGAACCGTGAATGATGTTTTTGTCAACTACGAATATGCTGCCGTCCCAGTCTTAAATCTACGTGCTGACACCCTATTTACCCAAGGAAATGGAGAAGTTAATAATCCTTACGTTGTAAAAATTCAATAATAAATTAAACGAGCTTGTCAAGTCTAGTGTGTAAATTTTTTAAGAATATTAAACGTAAAAAATTATGTATTATTACATAAACTTTTACGTTTTTAAATATTATTAATATCATATAATAAATATTAAGGACATTTTTTCCTTAATTTTAAATTTGGTCTATAATTATTTTAATTTTTTTGATACAATAATAGTGGTGATCGAAAGTGAAGAAAGTTGTATTAATAGATGGTAATAATTTGTTGTTTAGAAGTTACTATGCAACAGCTTACAATGGTAATTTAATGAAAAATTCTAAAAACTTTCCTACGAATGCACTATATGGTTTTGTAAATATGATAAATAAAATTATAAACGAAGAATCAACTGAATATATGTTGGTTGCATTTGATAAAGGGAAAACATTTAGACATGATGAATATGATTTTTATAAGCAAGGTAGAATAGAAACACCTAATGAATTAAAACTTCAATTTCCTAAAGCTAAAGAAATATTAGATTGTTTAGGTATTAAATGGTTTGAAATAGATAATTATGAAGCTGATGATATAATTGGTACTGTTGCAAAAATGGTAGATAATAGTGATGAATTTGAGGGTATAATTGTAAGTAGTGATAAAGATTTATTACAATTAATAAGTGATAAAGTTATAGTTAAATTATTAAAGTCTAAAGATCATATAATGATGGACGAAAATCAATTTAAAGAAACATATGGTATCGAACCTATAAATATGATAGATTTAAAAGCTTTAGCTGGTGATACATCAGATAATATACCTGGAGTTAAAGGAATAGGAGAAAAGACAGCAATTAATTTATTAAAACAATATACTACTGTTGAAGGTATATATGATAATATAGATGATATTAGTGGTAAAACTAAAGAAAAATTAATAACTGATAAAGATATGGCTTTTAAATGTAAAGATCTTGTAACTATATATAAAAATGTAGATTTAGGGTTTAGTTTTGATGATATGAAAGTAAAAGATGTAGATTTAAATAAATTAAAAGAAGTATATAATGATTTAGAATTTCATTCACTTATTAAGAAAATGAATTTAGATATAGAAAATGATGATGAACAAAAACAAGATGATAATATCATAAGTACAAAGATAATAGATAATATAGATGATATAGATATAAAAGATGAATGTGCAGTATACTTAGAGATAGATGCTACTTATTATCATAATGCAAATATATTTGGTATGGCTGTATATAATAAAGATACAAGTATATTTATACCTTATGAAGTATTACTTAAAAATCCAAAATTTTTAACTACTGTACCTAAAGTTACTTATGATATTAAAAAAACTATAACTGCACTTAGATGGAAAGATATAAAAATAGATAATTTAGTATTTGATACTATGTTAAGTGCATATTTATTAAATTATAATGTTAAAGATGATATAAGTTACTTAGCTGAAATATTTGGTTATGATTTAGCAAGTTTTGATGTTATAAAGAAAAAAACTGATTTAGATTTAAATAGTATAGCTATTAATGCGATTAAAAAAGCAAAGTTTATATATGATACTAAAGAATTTTTTAAAGAGAAAATGAAAGAAGAAGAAGTAAGTCATCTATATTATGATATAGAACATCCACTAACATTTGTCTTATCTGATATGGAATACAATGGTATTAGATGTGATAAAAATATATTGGAACAAATGGGTGAAAAAATAGATAAGAGTATAGAAGATTTATCTAAGGAAATACATGAAATGTGTAATTGTGGTGACTTTAATATATCATCACATAGACAAGTTGGTAAAATTCTTTTTGAAGATATGAAAATAGGTAAGGGAAAGAAAATTAAATCTGGATATTCAACTAATGTATCAACCTTAAGTAAATATGTAGATAAACACCCAGTAGTTAAAAAAATTATTGAATATAGAACATTAATGAAATTGCATAATACTTATATAGAGGGATTAAAAAATTGTATAGCTAGTGATGGAAAGATTCATACAATTTACACACAAGCACTTACAAGAACTGGTAGATTATCAAGTATTGAACCTAACTTACAAAACATACCAATTAGATATGAAGAGGGTAGATTAATAAGAAAAAGCTTTATACCTAGTGATGATAGTGTATTTTTATCAAGCGATTATTCACAAATTGAACTTAGAATACTTGCGCATGTATCTGAATCTAAAGATTTAATTGATGCATTTAAGAATAATATTGATATTCATGCTAAAACTGCATCAGATATATTTGATGTTGATATTAGTGATGTTACACAATTACAAAGAAGAATGGCTAAAGCTGTTAATTTTGGAATAATTTATGGAATAAGTGGATTTGGTTTAGGTGAAAACTTAGATATATCTCCTAAACAAGCTAAAGAATTTATTAATAAATATTTAGAAAAGTATAGTGGAATTAAAAATTATATGGATAAATCCATAAAAGATGCTTATGAAAATGGTTATGTTAAAACATTGAATAATAGAAAAAGAATAATAGATGAACTTAAAAATACTAATTATATGATAAGACAACAAGGAGAAAGAATTGCTCTTAATACACCTATACAAGGGACAAGTGCAGATATTATTAAAATGGCTATGATAAAATTATTTGATGAATTTAAAAGAAATAATATTAAAAGTAAAATGATCTTACAAATACATGATGAACTTATTATTGATACACTAATTGAAGAAAAAGATAAAGTATGTAAAATTATTAAAGATGTTATGGAAAATGTATGTAAATTATCTGTCCCACTTACTGTATCTATAAACTGTGGTAATGATTTATATGATACAAAGTAATATAAAATTTAATAAAACTAAATTGAATACTAAAAAATAAAATGCAATATACGCATTTTATTTATATAATTTTAGTAAAGAAAAATATTAATAATAATAATTCAAATACTAGCATTACTGTATGAAAACAAAAATTAATAATTAATAAAAGTATTGCTTGATATATAATTATTATACCAAGAATAATTATAGCAAACGGCCAAAATGCTCCTCCCTTTAAAAACCATCTATTCCTCCACATATTAATCACATTCCCTAATATATATTATTAATATATTAAATAAATGTATAGTTATTTGACATAATTTTGTGTTTTTATATCAATTTAGTTAATTTTATGATATTATATTTAACATATATAAAAGGTGATATTATGTTTTATTATACAAAAAACACAAAAATAATTGGTAAAATTAATAATATAGATAGTAGTTATATTAAAAATTTAAATATATATAATTTAGATAAATGGCATAATTATGCAAATATTAATAATGAATTATATTATTATAAAATATTTAATTTTAATGAATTAATAGGTGAATACTTATGTAGGTATTTAAATCTTGATTCAGTACATAATGAACTTGTACTTAAAAACAACCAATTATATTTAGCTAGTAAATCATTTATAGAAGATAAATATAATTATTATATGAGTAAATATGAAGACTTTGATAAATTATTAGATCGATGTATAAATAATGATAACAGAAAAGAAATGATAGAATCTCATATGAAATTATTTGCAATTGATTTATATATGAATCAATCTGATAGGGATAAACCAAGTAATATAACATACAAAGTTGATAAAGCTAGTAAATATATAAGTATGACTAAAGTATATGATTTTTCTAATTCATTTACTGACATATCTTGTTATAGTAATCCTTACTTTGAGTTTGAATTTGATAGAGCAGAATTTTATAACTTTTTTAAAATATATCCAAAACTTAAAATATATTTAGAAAAATTGTATGGGGTAGATTTATATTATATAATTTGTTCAATTCTTAATGATTATAAGTTAGAAATTAGTGATAAAACTTTTATATTTTATGAAAAGTATGACAAAAATAAGAGAAAAGTATTAGAATCTATATTAGATGTTTGACATTTATAAATAAATATGATAATATATTATGCGTTTATTGGGGGAGGAATATATAAATGAAAAATGAAAATAAAATTAAACTTTTAAAGAATATTAAAAATAGAATTATACCATCTGTTCTTGCACTTGGAATTGGATTTGGAGCGAGTGGATGTAGACGAACATTAGATTCTCAGTATAATGTAGGGCTTGATGATACTGGTAATGACGAATTTATGCAGTCATTGTATAGTGATAGTGATATTTTAAATAAATATGATTATATTGGTACAAAGTCTGTTAAATTTGCAAAATCAGATAAATCAGATAAAGATGTAGTTATGGTAGGTAAGTGTAATAAAGACAACAAAGATGAATATAGTTATGGTTTTATTGATAATGAATTCAATGAAATAATACCAGTAGGAAAATACGATGAAATTGATGTATTTTATTCATCATATAGTGATATTAACCTAATAAAAGTATATAAAGATGATCTATTTGCTTACTTAGATAGGGAAACGTTAAAAGAGATAATTCCACTAGATGATTGGAAAGATGTAGAGTTAGTTGGTATTAATATAATAAAAGCTACAAGAAAAGATGGAAGCTATGTAATTTATAATTATAAAAATAAAGAAAAGTTTGATTCAATGAAAAAAACATTAAAAAAATAATATTAAAATATAGAAAATAATTTAAAAATGTTATATGATATATATATCATTTAGTTATGATAAATACGAATTAGAAATATAATATTGTTTATAGAAAATTAGTGGCTGATGGAAACTAATACATATTATATTTTGAAATACATATTTTGAACTAAATCGGATAATTACCGTTATAAATTAAAGTGCATAATAATATTATGAAATAGGGTGGTACCACGATAATTCGTCCCTAAGTATTATGTACTTTTTTTATTAGAAAGAAGGAATAGATATGAAATTATATGAAGAATTAGAAGCAAGAGGATTAATCAAAGATGTTAGTAGTGATAAATTAAAAGATAAATTAAATAATGAATCACTTACATTTTATTTAGGTACAGATCCAACGTCTGATAGTTTACATATTGGACATTATGCAACATTTTTAACAGCTAAAAGATTACAACAAGCTGGTCATAAACCTATATTACTTGTAGGTGCGGCAACAGGATTAGTAGGTGATCCAAGAGGTACAAAAGAACGTGATAAAGCTGATTATAATACAGTAATGAATAATTATAATAAACTTAAAAACCAAGTTGAGAAATTATTTCAAATAGAAACGGTTAATAATTATGATTGGTTTAAAGATTATAAATATATTGATTTTTTAAGAGATTATGGTAAATATATTAATGTAAATTATATGATAAATAAAGATTTAGTTAAAAGACAAATGGAATCTGGTATAAGTTATGCTGAATTTTCATACATGTTAATTCAAGGTGTAGATTTTAAATACTTACATGAAAATCGTGGAGTTGATTTACAAATTGGTGGTTCTGATCAATGGGGTAATTTAACAACAGGTATTGAACTTACAAGAAAATTATGCGGAGATGAAGTTTATGCATTTTCTATGCCACTAGTAACAGATTCTAAAGGCAATAAATTTGGAAAAAGTGAAGGTAATGCTATATGGTTAGATATAAATAAAACTAGTAGTTATGAAATGTATCAATATTTAATTAATCTAGAAGATGTTATGATGGAGGATTATCTAAAAAGATTTACATTCTTAAGCTTAGATGAAATAAGTGAAGTATTAAAGAAGCATAATGAAAAACCTGAGGAGAGATATGCTCAAAATATACTTGCACGTGAAATAATAACAGATATACATGGAAAAGAAGAATATGAAAAAGCTCTTAATATATCTAAATCATTATTTAGTGGAGATTATTCAAATTTAAATGAAGATGAATTATTAATTGCTTTAAAAGGAATTAATAACATTAAAATAGATAATGATATTAATATAGTAGATTTACTTGTAGATAAAAATATATGTTCAAGTAAACGTGAAGCAAGAGAAATGATAAATGGAAATGCAGTTAGTATTAACAATAAAAAAATTAATGATTTAGAATATACTGTAACAAAAGATGATACTATGTTCAATAAGTATATAATTCTAAAGAAAGGAAAGAAAAATAGATATTTAATAATTTGTGACTATGAATAATGTAGTAGAACTAAAGG
>CANRKE010000020.1 GCA_947631135.1 uncultured Bacilli bacterium
TATATATGGATAAGGTAAAAGGTTTAGTTGATGAGAAAATGTATAAAAGAATATATGAAAAAACTAAATCAGAAATTAGCAAAATAAATTTAGAACTTGAAGAACTAGAAAAGAAAAGGCAAAAAAATGAAAAACAGACATCAAATAGTACAAGTTTTAGTAAATGCAAAAGATCTGTTTTAGATTATATGTCTTTAAAAAATCCTACTAAAGATCAAGTTAAAAGATTAATAGATAGAATTGAGATAGATAAAGATAAAAAAATATATGTTCATTTAAGATTTCCAGAATTAAAAGAGCAATTTTAAAAACAGTTATTTGGAAGTGTTACTGTCTTTTTTCAGTTATTTTGTAAGGGTATCCTAGACAAAATAAGTTATCTTTGCAAGACTTAGGGTGTTACATTACCATTTCTAAGTTATGGTGGATCTTCATTATTAATTACCATGATTTCAATGGGTATTCTATTAAATATAAGTAGATATAATAATTAATTTAATAATAAAAAAAGGCGTTATGCCTTCTTCTTTTTAGATTTTTTTCTTTTCCTATTCTTCTTATTATCTAATATATATTCATCTATATATTTTTTTAACGTTCTAGCATCACTACCAAGTATTATTTTTAATGTATTATCAATTTCAACTATACCTTGAGCCCCTAATTTTTGTATTCCTTCTTTATTAACAAGTGCGACATTCACTAAATCTATTTTACATCTTGATTTATTTACTTCAACAGATTTAATATTATCTTTTCCACCTAAATACCCCACCAATTTGTTCATCTCTATTCTAGCATCTTTTCTATTTAATCTAGTTATTGCTATTGCTATAACTAATAGTACTGCTACAATAATGATATATTGATACAACATATTTTATCCTCCTCGTTTATATGTGTATTATACTATATATTTTATTTCATTGCAAGTACATTTATTATTTAAAATCACTTAATAGTTCATTCATTTCTGATTCTTCGTCAATACTTGCTTGATCCTTAATTATATCTTTATCAAACCATTCTGGTGTTTTTTTATTTTTAGTTTTTTTAATATTTTCATTATTTTTTGAATATTCTTCATGTTTTTTATGTTCATTTTTTGCAAGTTTTATTGCTTCTTCAACTTTTTCAATTTTCTTTCTTTTCCATTCACCTGCAAGTGATTCAACAAAACCTTTAGTTAGTTTATTTTCATTTACTTTTAATACATAATCAATTAGTACATTTATAACACCTGGATTTAATTTATAATCAATAGCTAATTCTTCTAAAAGTTTTAAATCTCTATTAGTTGGTAATGCACCGTTCTGTTTACTTTTTAAAAAATCATAAGGCTTAGTATTATCAAAAGTATATATCATTTTAGATGTGTTATCACTATCATTTATTTCGCTTTTTAACTCATCAGGTTGTGTGCTATTTATTACTTTAGGTAAATCTCCATTATGTTCGAATTGAAAATAATTTCTTGCATTTTTCCTTAATTTAACTTTATCTATAATACCTTTTTCTAAAATTGATGTTCTTAATATATCAACTATTTGTAAATTATCTAAATCATATATGAATGATAATTTAATAATTAAGTTTTTTATATCATCATTAAAAGTTCTTTCATTTATAGAAGAATTTGGTAATGATGATATTATAAGATCAAAATCAATATCATTATCTATTTTTATATCATTAGTATTTCTTTTTTTTAATGATGTATTAGTTATTATATTATTTCTATTACTTACTTTGAATACATCAGAAAATTTAGTTGAAATATCAGTATATTCACTTATATTATAATCAGGCAGTTTAAAATATTCTACTATTTTGTTATATTCTTTTTTTCCTACAGTATTGTATAAAATAATATTAAGAATAGGATGATTTAAAAAACTATTTGCTGAAAGTGGAGAATATAATTCATATACGTATGTATTTATTGATTCTTTTTTAACATATGTTTTAAGTAAACCAACAGCTTCTAATTTTTTTCTTGCATCTTTAATTTCACTTAATGATAATTGCATACTATCAGCTAAATTAGAATGAGTTTGTTCTTTACCAATTATTTCTAATTTATCTAAATTTGCCCACAAAGTAAAATATAAGTTAGTTGCAGTAGAGCCAATTATAGGTTGATATAATACACTTAAAATTTTTCTACACTCATCAGAAAGAATAGTTTTATTAACTACTAAATATGTATCTGCTGGCAATAACGTAATATTCATACCTATCCCTCCTATAAGCTAATATATTTGTATTATATCATTAAGAAGGTAATATGTAAATTTAAAAATTAAATTTTTAATAATAAGCTTGAAATAGAGGGGAAGCCTCATCATTTGATTCAATTATAGTATTTCCATCATAGGTTTTTATTTCTGGTAAAGTAATTGGTTCATATTCGGGTTTTGATTTAATACTTCCATCAGAATTGATAAGTCTTACTATTCGCTTATTTTTATAATCGATATAATCTCTTGTATCATCAATACTTCTTAATGGTTCATGTCCATTCATATCTATTGTTATATTTTGAATATTCTCATTTTTTCTTATTATTATTCTTGAATAATGTGATTTCGCACCAAATGTATAAGAATTATTATGTATAGTAACCCATTTTATAAATTTAGTTGGCATTTTAATTTTGGCTGTACCATTTGTTCCATCAAAATAATTTTTGGTATAGCATTTGTAATCAAGTGTTAAATGTTTTGTATTAAACAATGCATAATTATAGATAGATCCACCAGTTGTTTGTGAAACTAAAGTTCCAGCTTTAAAAGTCCCGTGATTCCATGGTACATTTAATTTTATTGTATTATTTTCTTTAATAATATTATCATATGTAAACAAATCTAACCAACTATTTCTTGAATATGTTTCTTTTGGATAATTAAATCCTCTAGAATCTACATAATTCCAAAATATTAATCCTAATTTATATGCAGGAGCATTCGGATTATTTGTAAAATTTGAAATATTATCTAAATATATTGTATCATCACCATCTTCTAAATCTTGAGTTAAGAAAGTTGGAGGTGATGTATAATATGATGTATTATATGCAAGCATTCTTAATTTATCGATATCCATTTCCATAATACCAGATGTATATGTTGATTCTAAATCTTCTGCCCTTGCACACATATTTGTAATATAATTATCTTGTATATTTATAGCTATATCTTTATTAGTACTGAGAATTCTATATGTATCTTCAGAATATGTGAAACTACCTAAACTTTTATATTTTTCTTTATTATATGTTAACTGAGAAAAATTTGTATTATTACCTAATTCACCTAACCCATTATCAACTAGATTTTGAAATACAGAAATATTTATTGTTTTGTTATCACCTACATTTTTCCCATCAATAGTATTTCCATATATCTTTAAATCTTCTAAATTACCATTAGTAGTATTTGATATTACTGTTATTTCTTCTTTTGGTGATTTAGCTAGTTTTTGTCTTGCTTCTATTTGTATTTTAAAACTTCCACTTCTATTTAACATATAACTTTGATCTATCTTATTAGAATTTTCTATCCATATTTGTAATTTATATTTATTAATATCCTTACCATTTATTCCTATACTTCTTTTTAAATAATATTTTGTATTTTCTATCTCTAAGAAATTACCTTCATTTACTATTTCATTATCTTTCATTAATCTCCATTTTAATGTTAAATCTTTTAGTGCAGTTGGAAGATCTATATCAACAAGGTTAATATCATAATATGCATAACTATCACTTTTATTTTCAACACTAAAGTTAAATACACTAGATTTTTCTTCTACTTCATCACTACCAATTGGAAGTAAATTATCAACTGTTACTTCTTCACCATCAATATATTCTACATCAAGATTACCTAGTTTTGTTGAATTCTCACTAGTACTTTTACTGGAGAACATTGCGTAACTAAATATAAGTATTCCTATTATTAATACTACAATAGATATTATTATTACATTTCTTATTATTTTCTTCTTATCCAAATTAAAAACACCTACCTTACTTAAGGTAAGTTATTAGGTCTTTTAAGTATGACCCCCCCCATAGCGAACATATGTTTGTGTGTGTTCAATATGAGAAGGACCTACCTTTTTCTATTACAATTCAATATTATCAAATTTTTTTATTTATTTCAACAATTTTTAACAATATTTGTTTCCTTTATTTTTTATTATCATTTTTTCATCTCATCGATATATGTAATTGTATTAATTTACAATAGAGATACAGAGTATATATCAAAAATATCAAAAAAGAAAAAATATTAACATTATTATATTTTTTCTTTTCTAAATAAAACTAAATATCCAACACCAGCTGTTATTAATATAAATATTATTATAACAATAATAGTACCTAAATTATTTGAATTTTTAAATATCTTGTTTGGTATAGAATAATAACTAAGTAAATGCATATTACTATTTATTAAATTATCAACAGATTTAACATCACTTTTATTTAATAAATCATCAATATTATACAATTCATATTTTTTACTAAAGTTATTATACATAGAAACATATTTATTTTCATTATTAGTTTTTGTTGAATAATATTTACTAGATTTATCTTCTTTTAGTTTTTCTAATGCATCATCTATTGAAATATTATTAACTTTATCTGCAAGTATTCTAGATTCATTATAACTATTATATATATTATCATTTATTAAATTAGTGTTTTTATCAAATATAGATTTAATATATGATATCAAACTTAAACTTCCATTAGTATTAGATTTATAAATAATATTACCATTAGTATAGTCAAATATTACACTATCATTATTTTCGTAAATAACTACTATATAATTACTATCTGTATATAAATTATTTGTCATATATTTAATGTTTTTATTTATAAAATTATTAGGTAATTTAATATCTTTTTTCAAATTATAAATTTTATTATCGTTACCTAATATAGTAGTATAAGAATTATTAGAATAATTATCTATTATTATTGAATTTCTATTGAACTCTATATTAGGATCTAATACTTCTAGAATATTATTTTTGACTAATAGAATATTATTTATTTCATTATTATTACTTAATGAATAATTATAAAAAGTTTTGATAGTATAATCATTATATATAAATTCATTTAATGGTATTGTATCAATGAGTTCTATATTGTGATTAAATGTTTTAATTATATTACCATTTTCTAAATTAATTATTTCATTATTATCAGTAATACCCATATTTTTATATAAATGTATAAATTTATAATTATTTAATTTTTGAATTCCATTAGTTATTAATTTATTATTATCTATTAAATAATATTTATCTTTATATACTGAAGCTTTTATATTAAATTTATCTGGTTTAATATTATAAGTTTTTTCTCTATAACCATTACTAACAATTATTTTTAAATTATCTTTATAATTATATGTAAAAGTATTTACTCTTTTTAAATCATATATTTCTTTTCCATTAATAGAAATATATACATAATTAGGTTCATCTTCAAATTCTATATTTATCTTATCAACATCTGATGGATATATATCGACATTTGGAAGACTAGCACTTTTATTTGGAATATATGATTTTAATAGTATTTTATTATTAAATAATGATATTCTGTTTTCATCGTCAAAAACTTCAATATAATTTCCATCAGGACTAGTATTTGTAATTGTTGGAAAATAACCATCAGATAATGGTGTATAATTCCATATGTTTGTAGGGAATGAATAATAAGCACTACTAGATCCTGTCATATCAACATAGGTTGATTGATTAAGTAAATCATTAGATGTAACTAAATTTTCTTCACTTAATTTATCATCATAATTATTTATATTATTATCATTTATTAAAGCATTATTATATACTTTAAAGTTTTTTATAGTTGATATATCAGTATTATTTGATCCAATTAAAGCATTTATATTTTCTTTATTACCTGTTGCATAAATATTTTCAGCTAAAATATATGAATGAAAAGCATAATATAAATCATTAATATCTTTATCTGATTTACCAATAATACCACCTACATAATCAACACCACTAATGCTACCACGGAGAGCCATATTATTTCTTACATAAATTCTATTTGATAGAAGTGTCATATTAGCATTTGTTACATTACCAACAACTCCACCAACATTATTACCATTAGCACTTACTATAGTATTATTATAATTGTTAGTAATATTTGCTCCATACGATATATTACCAGCAATACCACCTACATTTGAATTACCATTTACTAAACAATTATATGCATATGAATTTGTAACTGCACTTGTAGTATTACCAACTATTCCACCTATATTATTGGCATTTGAATTGATAGTAATATTTACTGCTCTAGAAGTATTAATGCTACTACTATTTCCTGATATACCACCAACATTATTACCATTAGCATTTATTTCCATATTGACAACTTTAGAATTAGATATAGTACCACCACTACCTGATATACCACCAACATAAGAAGAAGTGGATGGAGTATCCTTATTTATATTTGTGTCCATTACTATTGGATTAGTTGATGTAACAACACCACCTATACCACCTATATAGGTACTAGTAGATTTAATTTCAACATCATTTACAGTAGTATTATTAAGTGTACCACCATTACCTATGGCACCACCAACTCTTGATGTACCAGATACATTAGAATTTTGAATAATATTTTTTCCAGTATATATATTATCATTATTTATAAATTTTGTATTGCCATCTACATATTCTTTAAATTTATCATTTATTTGTGCATTACAACCATATGATGTTCCATATGTAGATGTAATATTCAAATTACCAAATGCTACACCAGAGTAATCTGTCCCTGTTACATGTGCATTATCTACTATAAAATTATTACTGCCTCCTTGCCCTGAAATTGCTCCACTTCTACTACCACCTTTAATATCAATATTAGTTGCAACAACACAATTTTGTACAGTACCACCATTACCAGATAGTCCCCCAGTATAGGAATTACCAGCTACGTTTATATGATCCATCATTACATTTTTAAATGATAATGCACCACTATTTGCAAATATACCTACATAACTTACCTTAGGTGCGTTTATTTCTATATTTTTAAAATTCATATTATTAACATCACCATAAACTAAACCAAATATACCAGTATAGTTACCTGATGTCGCTGTATTTGATATATTTACATTTTCAAAATCAATATCAGTTAGTTGCATACTAACTTGATTAACTAGAGCAGTCAAAGCTTTATTAAAATTAAATGTAATATTTTTAAAAGTTACTTTTGAACCTATTTGATTATCTTTCGCTCCAACAATCCTATTTACATTAACATTATAAAGAGTTTTAGTATCATTATTAAAATCTAAATCTTTTGTTATTATATAATTTTCAAATGTATTAGGATCAATTTTATTCCATTCACTAACACTATCAATTGTTTTATACATTTCTGCACTTATTTTTAAATTTGCTTCAATATATTCATCGTTTCCATTATTATTTAAGTGTACCCCAAGTAGTTTATAAGTATCATAATATCTATTTGGTGTAAGACTTAAAGTTATTTGTGTTAAACCATTTTCCGTATAATATCTACTAAATTTTATATAATCAAGGTAATCAAAATCTATTTTTGTAACTTCAAGTTCATCGGGATTCTTGATATTTACTACTATATCTATAGATTTTGCTTTCTTATCCATTTCTACTATTTCAACAGTTCTATCAATATCGCTAATAAATTTAATATCTTCTTGATTAGGAAGTAATTTATCTGTTCCATAATAATTTAATTTAGGCATTATATCATCAGTAACATTATCATAATTCCAATTTTGATCAAACCCAAGTTTCATCTGATAGAAAGTTTTAGTTTTTAATTCATCAAAAGGAACTAATACTTCACCATAAGTTGGAACATATAAACTATTATTTTCATTCACTTCATCATAATACTTTCCATTAAATAATCTATCACGATTTGCATACGTATTAGATGATAATTGTTGACTACCTGATATTCTATGTATGTAATTAACGTTATTATTAGAATATGTATTACCTAAATATAATAAGTTTGATGCTGTTGTAAAACTACTTCTTCCAGCTATACCACCAACATAATTTCCTGTTGCAAGAATGTCAACATTACTTATTGCATTTGTAATTGTAGTATTACCAACACCATATCCAATAATACCACCTGTAGTTCTATAATCCGTTTTAATATTACCTTCTGTATATATATTTTCCAATATAGATTGATTTAAATATCCTATAAATCCACCTACACCACTAGTACTGTATAAATTTGAAAGTGAAACTTTTAATCCTCTTACATAACAGTTTCTAATTGTCGTATAATCACTAGTACCTATAAATCCACCTAAGTAAATACTATTTGAATCTTCTTTTACACTAAATTCTATATTACTTACACTACAATTCGTAATTTCTCCACCACTTGCAACTGCTATTAAACCACCTAATCTATTATATCCTGTAATATATTCATTTTTAATATGTATATTTTCTAATACTGTTGTTCTTGTTGTTGAATATATTAAACCAGCATAATTTGGTGTTGATTCTAATCTATAATTTTCAACAAATAAATTGCTAATAGATCCTGATACAGTATAGAATATTGGATTACCACTAGTTATAGTTATATTTTTAAGTGTATAATTATTACCATTAAATTTTCCAGAATATGTTTTTGATATTCTTGTATTTGGGTTATTAGAAAAATCTAAATCATTTTTTAATATATAGTTTTCTGTAGGCTTATTATTTATATCATTAAATTCAGATATTGTACTAATTTCTTTATACATATCAAAGAATAATGGTCTTTCATTAGTTTCAAAATTTCTTGTATTAGTAAGACTATATGCACCACGTGAAGATATAGAAGATACATAGTATCTAGATACAAATGTTTTTGGATTGTATACTCTTGCAGTTACTATACTCTTACCACTTGCGTATGTTTGATCTTGTATTTCAACATCAACATCTTGTATTTTTATATCTGTTATAACCTCACCACTTGGATTATTAACTGTAAAATTAATTATGGCTTCATTATCTTTATTTTCAATTACTTCAGAATTAGTTATATCAAGTAAGTCTTTTTCTTCCACAGTATTTAATTCAATTAAATCTTGATTAGGCATACAATCAGGAAAATCAATTTGTGGAAAATAACCAGTATCAACATATTTATCTATAATAAATGCACTATTACTATTAAGAGCTCGTTTTTGGAATTCAATATCATGTGGTGATAATGGGCTCAATTTTAAATTATATGTATTTGTATACATGTTATCAGAAATATAATAATTATTTCTTAATCCTGAGTTAGATGCAACACCTATAGATGGTCCATTTGCATACCCAACTATATTACCTTCGCCAATAGAATATGTGTTGCTAGTATTACCTGATACTTGTTCAGCAATTATATTACCAACAATTGTTTCATTATTTGTTGCGCTAGTTCCATAATGTGTTGATTTTTCTGTATATGAATCAATGTTTATTAAACTAAATACATTTTGAATATTTGTGTTAGTTGCTGCATATGCAACTAAACCAGCCACCCTTTTATTAGTTGCAGTCATATTTTTATATGATGCATCAATTTTTTCACCATATAAATAACCATCTGATATATCTTTATAATTATTAATAAAACCAAGAGCTAAATTTCTTTCTCCATGTAAAGGTGTTACTTGGTGTATTACAAATTTCTTTAATGTACCATAATTACTTGCTCCAATTGCTGAAAATGTAATATTTGGAACATCTGTAATACCATAAGTAGATACAAATATATTTTCTATAGTTCCATAATTAACATTAATTAATCCATTAAATGTTGATCTTTCTATTTCATTATCAAAATTAACAATTAAATTTAAATTTTTAAATATACCTGTAGTAGATATTTGATTTACTAAATAATTAGGTCTATTCTGAACATTTAAAGTAACTGTTCGCCCATCAAAATCAATCTCACCTGTAAATGCTGTTGCATATGATTTATTTATATTAGAAAAATCTAAATCATTTAATACTATATATTTTCTTGCTGCATTCATTGCAAAGAAATCATCTGTATTTTTAATTCCATATATTTCTTGTTCTGTTGTAAATTCCGTTTTATCTATTACATAATATCTTCTTCTAATTTTTACACAAATTTCAATTCTATAAGTTTTATCTTTTTCAAGAGAATATAAATTGATTAAATTTTCTTTTTTATAATCATTATCCATAATATATTCATGTTCTATTTCAAATTCATTATTTTTATATATTCTAATATAATAATTTAAATCAGTTTCATGATTAGTATCATATATGTTTGAGTTTATCTCTGCAACATATCCCTTCTCATCTGTTCCTTCTAAATATTCACTTGATTCATCAGCTTCTTCAAGTTGTATATCTTTTACTTTAAATAATAGATTTTTTTGATTATCAGCAATTCCACCAAAGTTAAAATCTAGATATACAACATCATTTTGTGCAGTAAAAGTAAGAGTAACTAATGAATATTCACCAGCATTATTAGGAATTACTACTGTTGATTTAGTATCATTTAAATAAGTATTCGTGTTAGGATTTGCATTTGTTGGTTTCGTTTTTAATATATGTAATGCACCCTTACCAGTATTATAATTTCCTGCCTTATACGTTGAATCATTATAAAATTTAAATGATATAGTGTATGTTCTTCCTCTAGTAACACTTATAGGTGTATATATTTGTTCCCAGTTACCAGTTGTTGTTAATTTAAATACATTTTCATTAGTATTTTTATTGTATGATATATCCGTAAAATTTGTATTTTCAACAAACATATCCCAATTATCAAAATTTTGTTTTTCCTTAGTTAATAAATTTTTATTAGTAGATCTATATGTTAATGAATTTAGTTGTATATTTCCATATATACCAGTTTTTGTATTTACTACTAATTTTTTAAGTTCATAGTTACTCTTTTGTGTGACATTAGTATCACCAATATTATAACTATCTGCAATAAAAGTAATTGTATAATTTTTTTCTTTTTCCAATTTTTCAAATGTATATCTGTATGCATCCTTATTCGCTTCTATTACTTCTTTAGAAATTAATTGGTTTTTATCATTTCTAATTTCCATGGTAACATATCCATTTATGACAGCTCCATCAACATCTATTAAATTTGAATCAAAATCTATCATATTTTCTGTAACAAATAAATTATTAATAACTACCTCAGCATCTTTCTTATATGTAGTAAATGTTTTTAATGTATTAAATGCTTCTTGTTCATAATTATTATTAAGTTGTGTAGCGATTGATGAAAAATCTATATAATATTTTTGTTTAGACTCTAAATTATTTATAGTAATGTTAATTTCTTCACCATTTTTAAGCTTATTTAATTCATCATTAACAATTGTTCCATAATACATATTACTGTTTTTATTTGTAAAATCATTTATTTCATATTCACTAACTTTTTCATCTTTAGTATATATATTATACTTTATTTTACTTAGCAATTTAACTAATCTATAATCTACACCATCACTAATCTTTACTTTTAAATTTACACTATTACTTGTTATTTCATCTATTGTTACATTAAGTCTTAAGAATCCTAATGAAGAAATTGATCTTGTTGTAAATGTATTTTCACCAAGTATTTCTTCGTATATTATACCATTATTATCGTTTAAATCATAATCAGCATATACTTTTATTGTATATATTTCATCTGACACAATTTTATCTAAATTTATTTCTAAATTATCATTTATATTATCTTCATCTACTAAATTTCCATTAATATCAAATAATTTATATTTTAAATTTTTAATATCAACTTCATCTTTATTATTAATATTTATTTTTAATTTAACACTTGTTACATTATTTTCAACCAAATCAATATCAACACTTGGTTTTTCTTTAGATGTATAAGTATTACCTTTAGAATTATCTACTATTAACTCATTACCAAATAAATCATAGATTACAAATTGATATTCTACTTGTGTATTTGATTCAATATTTTTTTCTGATAATATATCTATACTTTTCCCATTTATTAAATCTAATATTTCTTTATTTTTCAAGTTATATATTTTATCATTTAACTTTAATGTAATTTTTTTAATTCCTTTCAATACTTGATCATTAACTGAATTATTTATTTTAACATTTTTAATATTAACTTGATTAGTATATATATCTCCATTTTCAAAACTTATATCTATACTATTTAATTCACTTAAATCATGAGTTTTAAATTCATAATTAGCAATTGTTACTTCTTTTATTTTATTATCTTCATTTTTATATCTAAATGTAGCAACTAAATTATATTTTGTACTAGGTTTTAAACCAGTGATAGTTATGTTTCCACTAGATGTATATTTTCTTTTTAAAAACACTTTATTATCTTCTAATATATCAACTACTATTGCATCAGTAATTCTTCCAGCAGGATCATTAATTCCAATATTAGCTGAAATTTGATATACATTTTCTTTAAAGTTATCTATAGTAACATTTGGCTTTATATAATCTGATTTATCTTCATCTTCAATATTTTGTAAATTATCATTAGAACTATTTTCTTCATTATTATCTAATTCAATATGTTCGGTAATATCATCAATTTCTTTACTACTTATTGAGTTTAATTTTTCTATAAATTCCTTATAACTATATTTTATATTATTTATTGTTATTTCTGTTTTATTATCTATATCATCTATTCTATGATATTCTAATTTACTTTTATTTGGTTGAAATAATGCGATATAATCTTCTGAAAAATTAATTATACTATTTAATTTAATTTCATATTCATTAACTTGTGTACTTATAATTATTTGATGTAAATTAATATACATACTATCAAATGTTTTAAGAAATATATAATTATTATTATCTATATTTTCATTTGTATTCGCATCATATATTTTACCATTATTTATTTTAAAAATTTCTTGTGATGAATATTTTTTAAAATTATCATCTATTAAAATTGATGATTCATTAATATTAACTAATGTTGTATTTTTATTGATATAAAGTGGGTATACATCATTTATTATATTTTTATCTTCACCAATAAATCTTTTATTATATTGTTGATACAATACATCATAACTATTAAATTTAAAATTATCAATACTCTTTTCGTTATCGTTTAATGTTTCTTTATTTAGATTTTGTGATATATTCGTATTTCTAATTGCATATCCTTCATCATCAATAATAAATATTTGTTTATATTGAGAAAGTTGTATTATAAGTAATGTTAAAACAAATATAATAGCTAATGATATTACTTTTTTCATATTGTATCTTCCTTCCATAATTTATTATACTATAACAATTATAACAAAAAAGTTGACAAATTAATAGATTAATATGTCAATTTATTTTATTAATATGTTATGAACAAAGTAATATTTATTTAAAATTCTGTAATATAAAAAATAAGTAAAAGCATATATTATTGTACATGATTTTACTCATTTAATATTTATAATTATTTATTATTAAGTTTTACGACATAAGGGTTGTCCTTACTTCCGTCACCTTGTGTGAATAGTGTATCTGCACGTATGTTTAAGACTGGAAATACATTGTTTATATATTTTGAGGATCCTGAAATAGAACCATCATATGATATTGCAAACATTGAAGAAAAAGTAGTTTCGTAGTTAAAACTATAATCCATAGGGGAACTCAATACTGTACCTTTTGGTATGTAATAACTCTCATTTTGGGTTCCGTAATTTCCGCCTGCAAATGCTGCTTCATCTGCAGATAAGAGACCTATTTTTAAATCATATTCTCCCCCATAATCTAAGTTTGTATTTGGACAAATGTATGTTGGTTCAGGTATATGTTCACTAAAAGTAGATAATCTAAAATCTACACTATAGTAGAACCCAAAATCATTTCTAGGATAAGAGGACCTAATAGTTGTATCATTACAATATCTTGTATTTGCAAGTAGATTATCAAAACTGTTTAAGTTATCTTTATACCATTGGTCTAAATATTGTTTCATTATACTATCATTATCCTTACTATTTTGATCAAATATTGCAGATCCACCAAATCTATAATCAATAGTTTTTATAGTCATTGTGTTATCCGATAATTTACCTATTTCTTTAATTTTATATAACCAATAATTTTTTTCAGGAGGTATAAGTGAACAATATGAATTATATTGAGGCGTTGTAACCATATATTTACCTTCACATTTGGCCTTTTCATTCAAACATTCACTAGCTTTAATACATTCGTATTTACCATCAAAAACATATCGTTTAGATTCATTATCAAATGTAAATTTGCTGTCTGTTAAATATATATAATAGGAATTATAAGAACTAGATATATCAAGTTCGCGAACAGATTCTAAATTTGTTTTTTCATTTATACCATAACCTATTCTTGTTTTATATGTATAACCTACATATTCCTCCAAGTTATCATTTTCATTAAACTGACTTAGTCCAACAGATTCATCAGCTACTATTCGTATTGTTCCGTCACCATTGATTCTGACTATCCTAAATAGTCTATTATTATCTAACTTTTTTGCATCTAATATACATTCGTCTTCTGATGAATACCCTATTTGTGAATACAATTGTGAGCATATGTAATCAATAGAACTTTTATTAATATGTTGTTCTCCAAATATTGGATGTGTATACATTGGTGGATTAGGTGATTCTAATCCATCAATTGCTATATAATTATTTTCTACTGCTCCTCTAAAATAATATGTTTCTCAATCATCATCTTCTGATGCATATAATCCGTTTTCTACTACTGTTTTTGATTGTTTAGGATTTGTATCTTCCGTTAATGTATCATAGTATTCTTGTGACACTGCTGCTTTACTAAAATCTGGTGGTTCTTTTTGCAACGGATTATTATCTTTTATTACTTTGGATAGTAATTCTGATTTTTTATTTTGATTTCCATTTATTGTTATTTTTCCCGTAAACGTTTTATTCATCATATCTGATTGGTCTAATTCTGACTCACTTATCCATATATATAAGTCATAACTTTTATTTTTTGTTGATTCTATTTCTTCGTTGTTGGTTAGAAGTAATTTATTATCTAATACATTTCTGAAATTCCCGTTATTTATTTTTTCATCACCAGAATATAATGCCCATTTAAACTCTAAATCTGCTAACTCTTTAGGTAAACTAATATCTGTTATATTAATATCCACATAAGCTTTAGCTGTTCCAGTATTATTTACTTGAAAACTTATTTTACTTGCTTTTTCTTTTATATCTTTATCATATATTGGTGTTATATCATTTAGTCTTATTGAATTTAGATTATCATCTTCATAGCTTATTAGTAGTGTTCCAGCTTTTACTGAATTATCTGGTGTCTTATTATTAGCTGATAGATATGCATATGTTATTCCAACTATTAGAACTAATACTAATGCTATCGCACCTATTAATATGCTTATTTTCTTTTTATTATTTTCTTTTTCCATCTTTTTTTTCACTCTCCTACTATTTATTTAATAATTATTATTGATTATTTTCACAACGCAAAAAATCACCTACCTATTCAAGGTAAGTGAATTGGTCTTATAAGATGACCCCCCCCATATCGAACATATGTTTGTACATATTTTTTTATGGAGAGGACCTACCTTTTCTATTACACTCTCATATTATCATGGATTTGGAAAAAGTTCAATATCTATTGTTTAATTTTTTCTTTTTCCAATTCAACAATTTTCTCTTTTTCTAAATTAGTTAATTCTGATATAGTATCAATATCCATTCCTTTTTTTAACATTTTTTTTGCTGTTTCTATGGCTTGTTTTATAAACCCACGCTTAAATCCACGTTTTTCGCCGAGTTTTAATCCACGTTTTTCACCGAGTTTTAGTCCACGTTTTTCACCAAGCTTTTCGCCAGCTCTTTGACCCTTATTGTATATAGAAGTATCGTATGCATCATAACTTCTCATAACTATACTTCCAAAGTCAAAACATTTTTCATTCATCACTTGATTTGCTTCATACATACTCTCTTTCTCCCCTAACTTTTCACCTAATCTTTTATCCATATTAACTATAAACCCTAGTACCCTTTCTTTTTCATTTAATCTTGCAATGTCATTTATATTATATAATAT
>CANRKE010000021.1 GCA_947631135.1 uncultured Bacilli bacterium
GAGCATAAAATAAATTATACTCTTTACTAACACAGCAATAGTATTTAAAATATTTATTTGATAGTCTAAATACGTCTGTGTTCTAGTTTTAAGATTATAAAGATATAACCAAAGGGATAAATCCTGTTTCCTAATTCTTATTAGCTGTTATAGCTCATCAATTTAATTATAAAGAATTTTAACACCTACTTATAGATGTTTTTGCGTCCTCTCATTATAAACCGTAGTCCTATAATCCTCGGATAGTTTATCATGCATATTTCTATTGATATTATCACTAATAAATCGCAGGAATCTGGCACAGCGGCAAATTCACAGTTGACATTATTGTTACCCACGTTACCGTTTTCGTTCATATTGAACTCATTAGCATTATTACCATTGAAATTGTTAGGCGAGGAGAGCCACTAACTAACGTACTAAGAGTAAAGGCACCAAGCACTATTCGGATTTATACCTGATTTTTTCATCACACAAATGAAAACGAATTTCATTTGTGTGATGGAGAAACTTGCTTTCTTCCATATACTTGTTATAGTTTCAATTATCATGTGTTCTTATATCATGTCTGACGGAGCAGACATTCTTCAAATTCTCTCATTTATTTGTGCCCCTATGTAATTAGCTTACGCTAATTACATAAGGATTATTAACTTCTCCATTTCCTTGGGTAAACAGTGTGTCAGATCTCAGATTGAAAACTGGCACAGCGGCATCTGCAGTTTGGACACCATAGTCATAGATGCCACCGGTCCCGTACAAATAGAACTCATCAGCATTACTACCATAGAAATAGCTAGGCGACCCCAGCCACCTATAGGCCCTGCTTCCTGCTAAATAATAGTTGGAATTTGATGATCCATTTTTTCCTCCTGCAAATACTGCTTCATCTGCTGATAAAAGCCCTATTTTTAAGTCGTATTCTCCTCCATATAATTTATCTGTGTTCGGACATATATAGCTTGGCTCTGGTACATGTCCATTACTTGTATTTAATCTTCCATATGTCCCATAATATAAATATCCAATACTATTTATATTCTTCGTTGTTGTATCGTTACAATATCTTGTATTTGCTAACAGCTTATCATAATCGCTCATATTTGTTTCATACCAACTATCTAAATATTCTTTCATTGTACTATTTATATTCTCACTATTTGAATCTAATATTGCTTTCCCTTTTATTTGATATGCATGATAATTTATTTTTGTTGCTGATTCTACTGTTGTTACTTGATATAATACATCGTTTTTACTTGTTGATGTTCTAAATTGTGTATATTTTCCCTCGCATAATGCTTTATTATTGTTACACTCTGTACCTGTATGTTGTACTGGATTTACTAATGTATATCCTCCATTAGTTGTATCAAATGTAAAACTATCTGCATAATAATATTTACTTGTTGCTGATATACTTTCTGAAAAACTTTCCTCTGAAACATCTCCTATTGTATATCCTGTTCTTGTTTTATATGTATATCCTACATATTCTTCTGAATCATATTCTTGATTAAATGATTTATTACCAATAGAACCGTCTGCAACTATTCTTATAGTTCCATCTCCATTTATCCTTACTATTCTAAATGTCATATCCTCTCCTGGTTTTGCTCCTACTTCTTTTATATCTGACTTACATTCTTCTGCACTAGAATATCCGTAACTATTTGAGAATCTATTGCACGTATCTTCTGCATTTTGCATACTACTTTCAATTCTCGGACTGGTATTCTTACTTGGAATTAAATATGCTTTTGGTGCATCACTAGGCCATTTTAGTCCATCAATTCTTAAATAATTATCTTTTACATTCCCTCTGAAGTAGTATGTTTCTCCATCATCATCTATATCTTGTATTAACCCTTCATCTGTTTCAGCTGTTTTGCTGAAATCAGGTTTTTGTGTTATTACTGGATTATTAGTTTTTATTACTTTTGAAAGTAATTCTGCTTGTTTATTTTGATGTCCTACTACTGTTATTTTAGCAGAAAATGTCTTTTCCATCATATCTGATTGGTCTAATTCATTTTCGCTTATCCATATATATAGTTCATAATTCTTACTTGATGTTATCTCTTGATTATTTGTTAGTAGTAATTTATTATCTAATACATTTCTGAAATTACCATTACTTATTTTTTCTTCACCAGAATATAGTGCCCATTTAAATTCTAAATCTGCTAACTCACTAGGTAGGCTAATATCTGTTATATTAATGTCAACATAAGCTTTAGCTGTACCAGTGTTATTTACTTGAAATAATATTTTACTTGCTTTTTCTTTTATATCTTTATCATATATTGGCTGTATATTATCCAGTCTTACTGAATCCAAATTATCATCTTCATAACTTATTAGTAATGTTCCAGCCTTTACTGAATTAGCTGGTGTCTTATTATTGGCTGATAGATATGCATATGTTATTCCAACAATTATAACTAATACTAGTGCTATTGCTCCTATTAATATACTTACTTTCTTCTTATTATTTTCCTTTTCCATTTAATCTACAATCCTTTCAATAATAATCAAAAAGCCTACCTAAAAATTTAGGTAAGCTTAAGGCTTATAAGAATATATCTATTCACCCCCCCCATAGCGAACATATGTTTGTACATATTTCTTTATGGGGAGGGCTTACCCTATTCCTATTACACTCCCATATTATCAAATTTTTTTGATATGTGCAAGTATTTTTGACTTGTTTTTAAAAATTTATTGTAAAGTTATATTATTTCTTTACCTTTTCAATAACACATTCATGCTTTTTAGTTTCTTTATTATAATTTATTCCAACAAGTAGTATTTCTCCTCTATATGATTTAAATACTTTTGTATATTTCTTCCTTTTTATTTGGTCTAAGGCACTATCAACTGTCTTATCATATTTTAATTCTACTACCATTGCTGGTTTATCTACCTTTTTTCTTGGTATAAATGTTAAATCTGCATATCCTAATCCTGCTGGTATTTCTCTATATATATCATAGTAATTTCTTGCTGAATAATATCCTATTGTTATTACACATGCTAAACTATTTTCATCATTATATTTTAATATTGATGTAGTATCTTCGTGTACTTCATCTATTAGTTGAGCTACTTTATCACTATTTAAATTTAATGTATTATTTAATAATTCATTTGATTTATTTATTGATTCCATTACTTCTTTATATTCAGCTTTATCACTATTTCTTATTGATCTTACAAACTCTTGCTTTATTTCTTCATTTGGTATAAATACTTTCTTTGTATCAAAGTTGTATCCTAAATAACCTAAATGTACTAAAAGAGATAATACATCATCGCTACTTCTAAATGTTGTCATATCATTACTGAAACTACCAACATCTATTTCTATTTCTTCTCCACCTATTAATTTTATTATTGAATCTTTTAATCCATCATAATCCATATCTATATATATTTTTAATGCTTCATATGTTTCTGTACTTGTCCAATATGAATCAAATTTTTTATCTAATATAGATTCAACAACTGATTTAGGATTATATATTCTATAATCACCTACTATATATCCATTATACCATCTACTCATTTCATCAAAGTCTACATCATACTTATTACATAAACTTTTTACTTCTTCTTCTGTAAATCCTGTATATTTTGATAATCTGTATGTTCTTGTCATTGATAATTCTTTAAACATATTAAGACCAGAATGAGTACCAGTTTTCTTAATTGGTAATATTCCGGTCATATATACTAAAGCTACATACTTTTTATCTTTAAATAGATCTCTTAGAAAATCTAAATATTTATTTTGTAATTCTTTATTATTTTTAGCTTCCCTAAATATACAGTCCCATTCATCTACTATAAATATATATTTTTTATTATCCTCTACATATATTTCTTCTAATGCATCAGCTAGTATTGTTGTTTCATCACTTATTACATTACTATAATATTTTCTTAATTCATTTAATATTTTCTTTTGTATATAATTAGTAAGATCATCAATATTATCTACACTACTTAAAAACTGTTGAATATTCAAACTAATAACGTTATATTTATTTAAATATTCTTTATAAGATTTAGATTTACTAATTTTATATTTTTTAAATAGATCATTAGAATCAACACTGCAATCATAATATGCACATAACATTTCTGCAACATAAGTTTTACCAAATCTTCTTGGTCTTGATACACATATATATCTTTGTTTTGTATTTAATACACTATTTGTATATTCTATTAATTCTGTTTTATCTACATATATGTTTGAGTTTATACTAATTTTAAAATCTTCGTTTCCTGGATTTAAATATATTCCCATATTCACCCTCTTTTCTTAACTTAATTAAATTATATAATATTACATTTTGCATGTCAATTATTAATAAATTGTTTATAAAAAATCAAAGAGATTAAATAAAATTAATTTATTAATTTCAAATAATCTCTTTGAAATATATATGTAAACGCTAAACACGTTAGCGATCTTACATTAATATTATATGCAATTACTATTTATTTATTACCTATTTTTATTCTAAACAAGTTTTAATATCTAATCTATTTTTTTTAATCTTAAACATAATACTTCCATTTAAATCTGTTCTATATATTTTAGAATATTTTAAATTTCCTAATACTTCATTATTAGGGTGTCCATATATATTGTTTTTACCAACTGAAATAACAGAATATTTTGGATTAATACTACTAATGAAATATTTACTACTACTAGTTTTACTTCCATGGTGTCCAACTTTTAATATATCTATATTATTAAGATTATATTTTTTTAATAAAATATCTTCAACTTTATATGAAACATCACCCATTAAAAGCATTTTAGTATTATCAATATTTAAATAAGTTACTATACTACTATCATTTTCATTATCACTTTTTAAAGCTGATAAAAAATATAAAATATAATTATCTATATTTAATTTATCTCCACTTTCTATATTAGTATATGGAATATTATATTCTTTTAATTTCTTAATTATACTTAATTCTAATTTATTATTACTATTTGAATTTAGAAGACAATTTTTAATTTTAAAATTTCCAATTAAATTTATTGCTTCATATGCATGATCACTATCACCATGAGTAATTATTAAATAATCTATTTGTTTAATACCAAATGATTTAAACAAAGGTATTAAAGTTTCTTTTGCCATATTATAATAACTATTTATATTACCTCCAGTATCAATTAAAATATTACCTTTATTATTTGGTAAAACTATTAATGAACTATCACCTTGATTTACATCTATCGTAATATAATATGGAATAAAATTAAAATATAATATATTATTATGTATAAATAATATTAACATTAACAATAATATATATAAATTATTAGTATATAAATTATTTATAACTAAAATAATAATTATATAATACAATAATATTATTAGTATATTACATTTAGCTAATATAATTACAAAAATATCTATATTAGCTAAATAAATTGATACAACCTCTATTATATTTATAAAAAAGTATAATATATAATCTAAGTATGGTATTATAAAAGTTATTAATGATAAGGGAAATATTATACAAGATATAATTGGTACAAATATTATATTTATAATTATACTTATTATTGATATTTGATTAAAATTATATATAGTAATAGGTAGAGAAGATAGAAATGATATTAATGATATAGTAAAAGTTTTATATAGTTTATTATTATATCTTGATATAATTCTATTAGATTTAATTAATGAAAGTGTTATTAAATAGGAATATTGAAATCCAACATCATATACAATAAATGGATTTATGATTATTAATATAAATAATTCTAAATATAGTATATTAATTGTTTTAATATCTAAATTAAATTCTTTATTTATAATATATATAATTGAAAATAAACCAGCTCTTAATACAGAAGATGTATATGATGTAATAAACATATAGAATAATATTACTAAAATTAATAATATATTTTTATATAGACTTTTAAAATCTTTAAATAACCATAATATAATCATAATAATAACTGAAATATGCATACCGGATATTGAAAATAGATGACTTATACCATTTGTACTATAAGAATCCTTAATATCATCACTTAAGTATTTTTTATTTCCTAATATAAATACATATAGATAATTTTTAGAATATTTATAAGAATCTATATGATTAACTATAATATTTTTAATTGTATAAAATATATTATTATTAGTTTTAATTACATTATATTTTGTAATATTTATTTTATAAAAAATTTTTTTATTATACATATATTGATTATAATTAAATTGATTAAAATTAGTATTACTTTTAATATTTGAAATACTACCATACACTTCTAGAGTATCACCATAATTTATATTAATTTTATTAACTTTTTTATCATTAAAATAATATGTACCTATTATTTTTTCTTTACCAACAAATTCAAAATCAATCTTATTATCATCAACTGTATAATTAATTACTTTTAATATAAACTTATTTTGATTATAATTATATTTTGATTCATAATGTATTAACTTAGTAAATATTATTACTAATATTAATGATAATACAATTAAACAGTAGTATATATTATTATTTTTAAGTATAGATTTTAGTTTTAAACACATATATCATTCTTTATTTTTTCAAATATACTATCACCTATTCCTTTAACGTTTTTAATATCTTCTATTGAACTAAATTTTCCATTATCTATTCTATAATTAATTATACTTTGTGCTTTAGCTTCTCCAATACCACTTAAATTCATCAATTCTTCCTTAGTTGCAGTATTTATATTTATAATGACATCTTTTTCTGTTTCATCAGAAGTTTTAGTTGAAGTATCACTTTTTTTACTTGAATCTGATGAAGACTTATCTCCACCATTATTGTTTTTAACATTATCCTTAGATGAACTTTTAATATATGCATCATTCTTAAGAACTCCACCAATAGTTTCATCTTTTTCTTTCGTTATCTCACCACTATCGATCATACTATTTACTTCATCTTTTGAAAAAATATATATCACCATTTCATCAACTAATTTTTTACTTAAATTTATATATGTTGTATCAGCATATTCTTCTAAACCACCAGCACTTTCTATTGCATTCATAACAATCTTTTTGTTAGTTAATTTATAAACACCAGGAGCTTTTACGCTTCCTTTAACATCTACATACACATCTAATTCATCACTAATGTCTTCATTTGTTATATCATTTTTTGTTAGTTTTTCTACTTTATTACTAACTGATTTTGATGTTGCAGATTTTTTAATTAAGAAAACTAATGAAAAACTTAACAATAGTGCACATAGAATAATGATAGAATATTTTTTGATTTTTGGTACTTCCATCGTATACTTCTCCTTTCTAAAACGGATTTAATATAACATATTATTTTGGAAATATCAAACTTAAAAATCGCAATTTTTTCAGGCAGTTTTGACAAAAAATGCTCAAAAAAAAGATTTTTGAATTCAAAAATTAGCAAATTATCTTCAAAAATCGTTTTTTTGATTGAAATTCAATTTTTTTTATTTTTTTCAATTTTTTTTATTTATTATTAATTAGAGTACTATTTATATATTTATTTACTTCTTCAAAATCATTACACACTATATATCCATCTTTATATGGCATATTAGTATCATTACCCCTACCAGCAATTACAACTATATCACCACTATGTGCGAGAGATAAAGCTTTATTTATTGCTTTTTTTCTATCAGGTTCAATAATATAATTTTTCTTTTTTGTTGTACTAATTAAATCTTGTATAATATCTAATATATCTTCATTTCTTGGATCATCAGCAGTAAAAACAACAGTATCTGATAAATCACATACAACCTCTCCCATAAGTGGTCTTTTCATCTTATCACGACCACCTGCACTGCCAGTTACAGTTATTACTTTATTTATTTTAACCTTATTTACAAAACTCAATAATTCTTTTAGTGCATTTGGTGTATGTGCATAATCTATAATTACTTTATAACCATCATTAGAATCAATTACATTTACTCTACCTTCTACTTTTATTTTTTTAATATTTTTTATAATTTCATCATAACTAATTCCTAGTTTTAAACACAATAATATACCAGCACTCAAATTATATACATTGAATTCACCTAATAGTGGACTAATAATTTTATATTCTTGATTATCGTATCTGATATTAATAACAGTTTTATCAATATATATTTTATAATCTTCTATATACATATCACATTTATTATTTTTACCATATGTATATATATTTCCATTACAATTTTTTTCTACTGTTTCGTAATATTTATCATCATAATTTAATACACAAACTCCAGAATTAATAGTTTGTTTGAATAATTTACATTTACAAGCTACATAATTTTCCATAGTTTTATGTATATTTAAATGATCTGATGTAATATTAGTAAGTATTGATGCGCAAAACTTAATATTTGATAATCTATTTCTAAAAAAGGCCTCACTACTTGCCTCCATTACAACATATTCACATCCAGCATTTACAAATTCACTAAAATATTTATATAATACATCAGCATCAGGAGTAGTGTTTGATAATTCTTTTTTTACATTTTTATATCTAACTCCATTCGTACCCATATATGCACACTTATCATTACCAATTAATGTTTGTATTATTGTTGCAGTAGTAGTTTTACCATCAGTACCAGTAACACCTATAATTTTTAATTTTTCATCTGGATAATCATAAAATTTTCTAGTTACAATAGGAAATTCTTTATTAGGATCTCCAACTTTTATATAAGGTATATCTCTATCTATATCATGACCTACAATAAGTGCAGATGCACCATTTTCTATTGCTTCATCTATAAAATCATGTCTATCACAATTAACCCCTTTAATACATACAAATAAATCCCCTTTTTCAACTTGTTTAGAATTTATTTTAATACCTTTTATTAAAACATCATATTTACAATCATATAACTCATTTAGTCTTTTCATGAACGCATCACCCCATAGATTATTTACTTATAGCTTCAACTTGTACTTTACTTTCAAATGTTTTATCAATCATACTATTTTGTTCTACACCAGTTTCACTTATCCAAATATAAAGTATGTAGTCTTTATTTTTACCTTCATTCAATGATTCATTTTGTATCAACGAATAATTCTCATTATTTTTTGCATTTGAAAAATCTCCACTATCTATTTCTTGATCACCACTATATACTGCCCATTTAAATTCCTTATTTATCATGGACTCATGAATTGTAAGATCAACTAATTTTATGCTATAAGTTATATCTGTAGTACCAATATTTTCTACATTAAAACTAAGTCTTGTCGCACTATCTTTTATATCATCGTCATTTATTGGAACAATTCCATCTGCATTTATTATTCCATTTTCATTTTCAGTATAACTTATTTTTGCACTACCAGTGGTAACTTTATTTGCATTACTAGTATCTTTTGATGAAAAATATGCAACCGTATATCTAATTCCTAATATTATTACAACAATTGCTATAGCAAACATTATTTTTTTATCAGTATCAATTTTAGCTTCTATCATTTCCTTACTCACTTTCCATTTTAATTCTACTAGTAATTTTAAAAATAGTCAACACTATTTTATAATAAAAAAACTTTAGTAAGCTCTATTGTACTAAAGTTTTATTTAAAGTTTTATTTTTTAATTCCTCTTTTGAATTTTGCCCTTCAAGATGTTCAATATAATTATTTAATGCATCTTCTACCTTTTTATTATTTGATATTTCAATATGATTTTTATTATTCTTTTCTACATCAATATTGTTTTTTGTCTTACTTTTAATGTTAATTTCACTCTTTAATTTATCTATTTGATTGCTTATATTTGTATATTCTTTATCTAATTTCAGTCTTTCTTTTTCTTTTACAAATATACATAAACCATGTGATACAACATATGAAACTATGTAAGGTATTATTGGTGAAAATACAGTAAACCAAGTAATACTACTTACTCCCATTAATGTTTTAGCACACAATAATCCTGCAGATATAGCAAGAATAATCTTTAATGTTAATCTTAGAAATTTATTAATCATTCTACTATGATTTTTGTAGTTATAAAAAAGTTTTTCTGTTTCATTTACTATACATAATCTCACTCTTAAAAGTTCTTCATATTTTTTTTGCATATCATCATAATTATTTTCCATAAAAATACACCTCATCCCCTTTACAAAACAACAATATTATATCATTAATTATACAAATGTCAATAATATTTAACAATTTTATTATATTTGTTATTCAATTTTTATCAATAAATACACCAAACCAATAATTTCAAGTATTCACATTTTTCTATATTAAATTATTGAAAATCTATATTACCATTACTTAATTTAGTAATATATTTAATAAATCTTTCTTTTTTAATATTTGAATTTGTTGAATCAATAAATTTAATCTTAGTAACTTTATTTATATTATTTATTAAATCTTTTTCACCTAATAATTTTTTTAATTGTTTCGCACAACCAATAGATCCATCAAAAAACATTTCATTATTTAAAATATTCTTAATTTTATCTTTTATTAATGGATAATGTGTACAACCTAAAACTACTGAAGATACTTTATTTTTATAAGGAGATAATATTTCATTTAGATAATTATCTAAATTTTCATTATCTTCTTCAATCATATTTGCTAAATATTTACAAGGTAAAATTGTAGTCTTACCATTATCATATTTATTGTATAAATTTTTAAACTTTTCACTATTAATAGTTCCAGGTGTTGCCATTACTAAACAATTATTTGTATATGCATAATCATGTACCATCTTATAGGCAGGTTCAATACAAACTATAATTATATCTTTATATTTTTCTCTTAATTTAAATGAACATTTACTACTTGCAGTATTACATGCAATAACAACAGCCTTACAATTTTTTGAAACAAAGTAATCCATAATATTACATGTAATTTCAAATAATTTATCATCATCTATATTTCCATATGGATTATTTAATGAATCACTATAATAAATATAATTTTCATATGGAAGTAATTTTATTATTTCTGATAGTACTGTAACACCACCAATACCAGAATCAAATACACCAATGTATCTATCTTTCATCTATATAATCACCACTTATACTTTCCCAAATTTATTAAATGGAAAAATAACAAAAAATGCTTTTCCTTCAATTTCTTTTTTATTGATAAAACCAATTACTCTACTATCTTTTGAATTAATCCTATTATCACCAACTACAAAATAACAATCTTTAGGTACTTTACTACTACCCAATTTTGCTATATCAAAGTCATCAGTATTACCATTAGTTTTAAACGGTTGCTTAACTTCCTTATCATTTACGTATAACTTATTATTTTCAAATTTTATTTCTTCACCAGGAAGTCCAATAACACGTTTTATTATAGGATTGTCATCTCTATTAACAACAACTATATCAAATCTTTTAATATCACTATATTTATATGTTAATTTATCCAATAACATTAATTCTTTTTCATGTAAATTAGGAACCATACTAGTACCTATAACTTGTATTGGAGATATAACAAATTGTCTTAATAAAAATACAATAATTATAACCAATATATATGGTAAAAATTCTTTAAAATATTTCATTGTATCACCTTCTAAAATAAAATAAGGCAAATCATTGCCCCATTTATAATTAATTTCTTTCTTTAATTTTTACTTGACCAACTTTATCTCTTACCCAATTAAGTTTAGCGCGTCTTACTTTACCTTTTCTATCAACTGTAATAAAGTCGATTTTTGGTGAGTGTAGTGGCAATGTCATTTCAACACCAATACCAGAAGATTTTTTTCTAACTGTAAAAGTTTCTGATACTCCACCATTACGTTTTGCTATAACTAATCCCTTAAAGTTTTGAACTCTTGATTTATTACCTTCGATAATTTTAACACCTACAGTAATTGTATCACCAACTCTAAACTCAGGAATATTTGGATTTAATTGAGATTGTGTAATCTTATCAATTAAATTCATAACTCATAACTCCTTCCCAAATATAATTTGATCATATCTATAAATATATTAATCAGTGACATCGAATCAAACAATGTAGATTATAACATAATTATTACTTTAATACAAGTGTATGTACATTATTTTTCAATTTTTCTTGTTCAACATATTCTTTTAATTGACTTCTAATTTTATATAGTTCTTTATAAATAGCTTTACTATTATTAATATCTATTTTTTTATCTCTAATATCTACTATTTCTTTAAACTTTGATCCAGTATATACATTTTTACTACCACAATAAGCACAAACATATACTCTATCATAACAGATACTATAATCAGTAAAGGTCTTTTTCTTTCCAAAATAAAGTACAATATCATGCGGACAATAATTCATAAAATCACACCTTTCATGAATTATATTATATAGATATTGTATGTAATATTTTGTCAAAAATTATTTAACGATATTAAAATATGCATCAGTAACTCTTTGTGTTATCGTTTTATTAACATTTGAAGTATAATTAGCTCCATTAATTCCAACATCAGGTGATACTATAGCAATAGACATTCTTGGATTATCATATGGTGCATATCCAACAAATGTTTTAGTAACTGTTTCAGTATCAACTACTCCATCCATATCAGTATCAATAAATGATTCACTAGTACCAGTTTTACCTGCAGGATTATAACTTGCATTCATATATCCAACACCTAAACCACCACTATTCATAACTGCTAAAAATCCTTCTTTAACTCTATTCATATATTGTTCTTCAGTTGGTACTTCATTTAATTTAGTTATTTCGTATTCACTCTTTATATCATCTAATGTTCCATCTTTATTAGATTTATATACTCTTTTAAGTAAATGACTTTGATATCTAATACCACCGTTTGCAATAGTATTTATATATTGACTTAATTGAATTGGTGTATATGTATCATATTGACCTATAACAAAGTCAAGTAAATGACCAGACATTGTACTTTCTCCTTTATATCCCGTACTTTCAACTGGTAAATCTATACCTGTTTTTACACCTAATCCAAAACTATTATACATATTTCTATATTTAGTAAATGCTTCTTTATCTATAACTAATGGTTGATTGTAAACATAGTTACCCTTACCTACTAATATTGCTGCTCTAAACTGATAAATATTAGATGATTTAGCAAGTGCCTGTACATCGTTTAGTGTTCCTAAATTACTAGTCCATGAACATTTTTCTGGTGTATCTTTTATTTTTATACATTCATCTTTAAATGTTGTACCAATTTGTATTGCTCCTTCATTATATGCAACTAAAATAGATGCACCTTTAACAACAGAACCTGCAGTAACAGGAGATGTTGTTATTCCTGGTGTATAATCATATATTTTATATTGTCCATCAGTCATCTTTATCTGTTTACCAGCCATTGCAAGTATCTCACCAGTATTAGGATCTGAAATAATTGCCATACTTCTATCATAATATTTTGTATTTGCTTCCATTTTTGCATTATAAACTTCTTCTTCTAGTATTTTTTCTAATTCCATTTGCAAATTTATATCGATAGTAAGCATTATATCGTTCCCACGCTTACCTTCACTAACAAGTTCATAAGAATTATCTGGCAACACTTTATATTTTGCTTTAACACCTTTCAAAACATTTTCATATTGATATTCTAAATAACTTATACCAACTCTATCATTTAAACTATAGCCATTTTTTAAATATTCATTTTTTAACTCAGCAGGTATACCTTGTTTTTCATTTGATACTTTACCAAGTATTGTTTTAAAAGTATTTCCATATGGATATACCCTTTCCCAATCAAGCTTTGTATTAAATCCTTTAAGACTATTAGCGAGTTCACTTATTGCTGCATATTCTTCTTCAGTAACATTTTCATTTTTTATTATCTTTTCATCATATGAATAACCTTTATTCATTAAATAATATATATATGCACATTTACGTCCAAAATCATCTATCTTACTATTTAATTCTTCTTCAGTAATTCTTTCTAATTTTAATTTATATATATCATCTTTAGTTAACTTTCTATCTGATAATTTTTTGTATTCTTCTTTAGTTATTAATTTTTCAACTTTATCAGGATATAGTTGCATATAATATTCTTTTAGATTAGTCAAATTAAGTTTAGAATAATCTATATCTATTATACTAGCTACTCTTTCAGCTAATTTTAATTCTTCACTAGTTTTAATACCTTTAATTTTCTTATAATATATTGTTTTAACTGGTTTATTATCAACTAATAAATTACCATTTCTATCATATATTCTACCACGTGGTGCACTTGATGATTCTACTATATTAACTGAATTTAGTGCGAGTAATTCACCATATTTATTATTGCTTATAACTTGTAAATTAAATAATCTAAAAGCTATTATTATAAATAAAATCATAATTAATCCAATAATAATATTGTATCTTTTTTCTATTATATCTTCTATAAATCTAATTTGCTTCTTTTTAAACTTAAAGTTCATATCGCCCACCACCAATATTTAATAGTATTATTATATCCTAAAATTACCATAAAATAACATTTAAATAATAAGAAAATAAATTTATTAATATATACCAGTTCTTGTAATTTGTATTATATATTAAATTTTACGCTTTTGCAATATTTATTTTCATATAATTATAAATTATTTACTTTATATGGTTGTTTTAAATAATTAAAGTTTAATTACTGAAAAACAATTTTCTTTTCTAATTAATAATTTTTAATTCACTATCATACTTTACTATTTTTGTTCCATCTCCACTAACATATGGCGTTTGAACTTTTGATTGAGAATACATTAAAACACCTACCTATATATCAAGGTAAGTGTTAGCTTATAAAAAGGTTGACTAGGATGTATGAATTTCCTATAACAAACATATATTTACATTTTTTTATGTGGTGTGTCTACTTTTTTCTAGATTTTTATCTTATCAAATATTTTTTATTAGTTCAAGTAATTTTATTTAAATTATTATAAATCTTTTGATAGTTCTTCGATTACTTCTTTGTCAAGATCAGTATAATCTGCTACTTTTTCTATTTTCATTCCATCTTTCAACATTTTTTTTGCTGTTTCAATTTTGCCAATATCAACACCTTCATTCTTAGCTGATTCTAATTTTTCTTTGTAATCTTCCTCAACAGAAATCCTAGTTTCCTGTTTGATTCTTTCTTTCCAATCATAAGCTCCCATAACATC
>CANRKE010000022.1 GCA_947631135.1 uncultured Bacilli bacterium
AATGCAACAAAAAAGATGAATTTTTTTGTTTTTTTGTCATTTTCATCTTTTATCTTCTTTTTTTCGTGAATAGTAACGATATTTCAATATTATTCTTGATTTTTTTTATATTTAATGTTATCATACTATCACATCACTTTCTTATAGATATAGTTTTCTTATGAATTTGATGTTTTGTGTGAAAGAAGGAAAGATTTAAACATTGTGATTCCTTCTTTTCTTTTTTTTATGTCTATTTAAACATATTTTATTTAATTGTAATACATGGATAAAATAATTATCAAATTCATTTGATAATTATTTTATATGATAAACTAAATTTTGTCACTATTAATTTTTAAATTTATTCCATTTTTAGGTTAATATAATTTGCTCATTAACAAGTAGGAAGAGTTATTGGCGAATATCGGAATACTTAAATATCTTTATTACAAATAAGAGACTAAAACAAAAAGGACTAGTGTTTCCACTAGACCATTACTTAAAAGTACATACTATAATATAAATTGAACCGCCGTATACCGAACGGTACGTACGGTGGTGTGAGAGGGACGAAATAAGTTACTTATTTCTCTCTACTCGATTGTGCCAGGCATGGCATATAGCTGGGAAATAGAAAAATGATAATGTCAAGATATTTTTGTAGGTTTTCCAACATTTTTATTTTAGCATTATCAATATTTATATTATAATTGTTATTTTGTAATGAGATGATGCACTATAACGACTAATAGCCTAACATTTTCCAATAACTTAGAATATACACTAAAACGTAAGAGTGATAATAATATTGATGTTATTTGTCTTATGTTACAACAAAAAGATAATAAAAGGACTATTACTTTATTACTTGAGCATATGAATAAATCATTATAAAACTATAAACAATTATATTTGAATATATAAACTATTTCTAATATACACATATAACAGTTGATTTGTTTTTTTTATTTTGAACTACATATATGCTAAACTCTTGTGGTTCTTTTGTAAATAATTTTTTTAAAACTAAAGACTTTTCGTCAGAAAATTGGTATAATGTTTTTAGTGAGGTTAATAAAAATGAGTGATATTGAAACAAGGAATATTAAATTAAAGAAAATATATAATAGTGCTTATAAATTTTTAATGGAATTATGTCCTAAAGAAATAAAAGATATAAATATATATTTTAATGTAAAAAAGAATTTTAAAAGTAAAAAAGATATTTTATACGGGTTATTATTATCATTGCAAAATAGACAAATGTCATCAAATGTTATTGGCTTAGAAAAAGCAGAAAGAAAAGATGTATTCAATAATATTCTATTTCATTATGATAGTAAAAAAATATTAAGTAGTTATAATGCTGATAGTTTATTAAAAGAATTTGATAATAATTTTGTAATTAAAAATAAAGAAAGTAAAAATAATCTATGGAGATTATATGCTAAGTCAGTTATATCTGCTTGTGAATTTGTAGAAAAATTTAAAAGTGAAAAAGATTTTGATAAGTTTGTAAAGATGTTTAGTTATAATTCACTTTCCTCTGCTGCTCTACCTATGTTATTAGAAAAAGAAATAATTGGTTTAGGGTTTCCTCTTGCTTGTGATTTTTTAAAAGAATTAGGCTTTAAAGAATATCCAAAAGCAGATGTTCATATTAAAGATATATTTGTTGCTTTTAATTTGTGTGAAAATAATGATTATTCTGTATATAAGGCAGTTATAGAAATGGCTAATGCTGCTAATGAAAGCCCTTATAAAGTAGATAAAATATTTTGGCTAATAGGTTCAGGGAATTTTTATTTAGATAATATTAGTATTGGCAGAAATAAAGAAAAGTTTATAAATAAAGTATTAAGTGAATTATAATTTCTATTTATTGCTCGTTTTTTTAGAGATTTAATATGGAGTTATTAGTGATAAGCATATAGTAGAAAAAAATAAAAGTGCTATTGGTAGTGGTGGTGTTGGTAGTCTATGAGTAAGTTAAATGTTATAAGCGGTAATATATTTGATTATTTAGAAAATAAAGATTTAATAGTTAATAGTAATAACAAATATATGATATGTGGCAGTGGGGTTTGTGGAGCAATATATAAAAAAGCAAATAAAGAATTATTAGAAGATTATTGTAAAAAAAATTATAAAGAAAATATGAGAGTTAATGAAATTAGATATAGTCCTGGTTTTAATTTAGGTATTGATATTTTGCATATATATTGTCCAAAATATTATGAAAGCAATTCTCCCCTATTAGATTTATTAAATAGTTATGAAAAAATATTTATATCAGCAAAAGATAATGGTTATAAAAGTATTATTAGTGTTAGCATAGGAACAGGGATACATGGTTATAAGCATAATGATATAGCAAAAGAAATTGTTAAAAAGTTAAATGAGTTAATAAATATTTATGATATTAATTTTACATTAGTATTGCCAAGTGAAGAAATAAAAAATTTATATAGCGTTTAAAAAAGTGTAATTTTATAAAGATTTAATTTATTAAGATTATAAATTTTTTTGAGATTTTCAAATATATTTGTTGAGAAATAGTACAAATGCTATTAAGAAATTCAATAACTGTTTTTTCTAAATCATATTGTTTTGATTTGGTAATTAATTCTAATAATAAGATTTTTATATTATTAAATTATCAATCAAAAGAAGATATAAATAATAGACTCTATGATATTTCTCCAATTAAACTATATGTTGTATATAATTATTAGTATATGCATAAATTTATATAGATGTAGGTGATAAATTTATGAGTAAATTAAAAGTTGGAGTAATATTTGGAGGAATGTCTAGTGAACATGATGTTTCTATAAATTCAGGTTTATTTATTATAAATAACTTAGATAAAATGAAATATATTGTATATCCAATATATATTGATAAAGAGGGAGGATGGTATAAATTAGATGAATGTAGAAAAAAATTAGAAAAAGATGAAGTTTTAGATGATATTTCTTTAATTGATAATATCATAAATTATTTAAAAAATATGGATATAATATTTCCTGTATTACATGGGTTATATGGAGAGGATGGTACTATACAAGGAATGCTTGAACTCATGAAAATTCCATATGTTGGTTGTAATGTTCTTGCATCGAGTATTGGAATGGATAAAGTATATTCTAAAATAATTTTTGAAAAGGCTAATATAAATCAAGCTAAATATGTATATATTAAAAATATTGGTAAAGATTATATATATATAAATAAACAATTAAATGAACAAAAATTATCATTAGATGAAATTTGCAAAATTGTAACCAAAAATATAAATTTTCCACTATTTGTTAAACCTTCTAATTCTGGTTCTTCAATTGGTATAAACAAAGCTCATAACATGTTGGAATTAAAACAATATATAGAAGAAGCAAGTAATTATGATAATAAAATATTAATTGAAGAGAATATTGATGGTAAGGAAGTAGAATGCGCTATTATAGGAAATGAAAGGGTGTATGCATCTATAATTGGGGAAGTTTTATCTGCAGAAGAATTTTATTCATATAACGCAAAATATAAGAATAACGAATCAAAGATTCAGATACCAGCTAATTTGTCTAATAGTATTCAAAATGAAATTAAAAATATCGCAATAAAAGCATATAAGTCTATCGATGCGAAAGGATTATCAAGAGTGGATTTTTTTGTAACTGATGATGGGAAAATATATATTAATGAAATTAATACTATGCCTGGATTTACAAATATAAGTATGTATCCAATATTATGGGAAAATTCGGGTATTAATAATGTAAATTTATTAGATAATTTAATATCTTTAGCTATTAATGATAAATAATTTGTGTATATACATTATTTGACAGTATTCAGTATTGTTTTAATATATTATAGTAAATTTGTTTGCTTTTTTTCACCTTGTATGATATAATGTAGCTGGTTGAAGAGAAAAAGGTGATATATATGAATTTAGATTATCAATATTTTATAAAAAATAGTATAGACATATATAAAGAATTAGGTATTAATAGAGATGCTAGCAATATAGATATTAGAAAAGCTTATATAAATAAAGTAAAAGAAACTCATCCTGATCAATACATGACAACTGATCAAAAAAAATTTGATGAGTTAAGTGAAAAATTAAAATTATACAATAAAATCATGAATGTGTTTAGCGATGAGGCTCAAAGAAAAAAATATGATAATTGGTATGATAAAAATATAAAAACTAATTACAATAATGGAGATAATAAACAACAAGATAACGATGATACTTTATTTAAATTTAGGGAAAATGCAAAAATTATTTTATATAGAATTGGTCTATCTAATTATATTTCTGAAATTGAAAAAGCAAACACTAAAGAAGATATAAATTCTATTATATATAAAGCACAAAAAGAATTTTCTATATATAAAAATATGTTGAAAGAAAGACTTAAAATGATAAATATGTCTGAGGATAAGAAAGCAAAATATGAACAAAAAATTGATTCATGTAATAGTAAAGTTTTATTTGACATTATAAAAGAAGAAATTAATAATGAACAAAGAATGAGCAACGAACAAAATAAAGGGAAATTTAACAATAATACTGGTTTCAAATCGAAACAACAAACAGTAGAAAATAAGAATGCTAACAAACTATTTGTTTTAGATCAACCAAATAAGGATATAACAGCAAGTAAACCACAACCAATAAAAGTAGTTAATGAAAAACCATCTTGGTGGAGTAGAAATTGGAAAAAAGTTCTTATAGCAGCGGGAATTGCAACTGTTGCAGTATTGGCTGCTCCTTATATAGTACAACCATTAATGATGTTAAATTCAATTGCATGGCATCATGTTCCTGCAGCAATCCAAACTGTACTTCACGGTATTAATGTTGGTTTAGGAACTGTTGGTAGTGTATCACCATTTGCATCATTTAGTTATGCTGCTGGTGAATGGGCTATAAATGGTGCTGTATTTAATGCAGCTGCAGCAAGTGGTTCAACATTTGCAGCGATTGCAGGTATAGCAGCAGATTTAGGTATGGCTGCTGGTCTTGGTGTAGTAATGAAAAAAGGATATAAATCTGTTAAACAAGGTATTAAAGCTATAAAGGCAAAGAAAAATAAAACTAGAAGTAAAAATAATAAAAAAGATGAAGTAAAACAAAATATAGATGAAAAAATAAATCAAGCAAAAGAAACTTATAATAATACAAGAGAAAAAGTAAAAAAAGAAAAAAAAGAAAAAGATAATAATAGAAAAATAGGATTTATTAATAAATGGAAAGAAAAATATAATAATTATAAAACTAAAACTGAAATACCAATACCAGATAATGATCCTACTATTAATCCAATTAGTCAAAAGCAAGAATTAAATAATAATTTATCTGCTCAAAGAGAATGGATAAATTCATTGCCATATTCAAGTGGTGTTAAAAATAGTATTTTAAGTAAAATATCTAATGTTAAAACAGTATCAGAATTAGATAATATATTAGATAACAATATATATGTTAAAGCCTATGAAAGAAAGGAAAAAGATTACGGAGAATTAGAAAATTATAAATTAAATGTTATAAATACATTAGCTCAATTAAATATTGATTATAAAGTAGTTGATTCATTAGTAAATAATATACAAAAATCAAGTTCTAATAGGGAAGTAAACAATATTATGAACAATAAACAAGTTGTTGACTCTTTAAAAAGAAAATATTGTAATGATATAATAAATGAAGATATTGATATAAAAACTTTGTCAGATATTATTCAAACTATTAATAGTTGTAGTACTGTTGGTGAACTTATAAATTGTGTAAAAAAATCAGAAGAAATAATTAATAATGCAAAAATGGCTAATAATGAAGAAAGGAAAAAAGGTAAAGTTGCTTAATGAAAAAGGATAGTGTGATTACATTAGAAAATGGTAAAGAATATATTTTACTAGATAGTACTATATATGAAGGTAAAAATTATTTCTTTGCCGTTGGATATGAAAAAAACGAGAACAAAGCAACAAATGAATATAAATTTTTTGAAGAACAAAATAGTAATGGTGAAGTATATATTCAAGAAGTTGTTGATATTGAACTAACTAAAATTTTACTTGCACATTTTACAGTTAATTATGGAGAAATGATAAAAGAAGATATTGAGTATTAATATTTCAATATCTTTTTATATAATAATATTTATAATTATACGTGCAATTAAACACATAATTAAACCAATAACTGTAGGAATTACAAATGAAAGAAAAGTTACTAAATTACTATTGCTTTCTTTTTTTATTGTAAGTAGTGTTGTTCCACATGGATAATGAAATAAGCAAAATAACATCATACATATTGCAGTAGTTATAGTCCACCCATTATCTATAAATAAATTTTTTAATGTTGATAAATTACTTATATCCATTAACATGTTACTGTTCATATAGCTCATTATTATTATAGGTATTACAATTTCATTTGCTGGAAAACCTAAAATAAATGCCATAACAATAGTACCATCAAGACCAAAGAATCTTCCAAATGGATCTAAAAAGTTTGTTAAATAATACAATATATTATTTTCTCCTATCATAATGTTAGACATTAACCAAATAATAATTCCTGCTGGTATAGCTACTTTAATTGCCCTTGATAATACAAATAATGTTCTATCAAAAATAGATCTAACAATAATACTACATATCTGTGGTTTTCTATATGGTGGTAATTCTAATATAAAATGTGATTCTTCATCTTTATACATTGTACATGATAATATTTTAGTTACTAATAAAGTTATACCTATACCGAGTAGAATAATAAATGTAAGTATTAAAGTTGATATTATCGCACTTATATTACTATTTCTGAAACTAGTTATTAAGAACATTGTAATAATAGATATTAATGTAGGAAATCTTCCATTACATGGAACAAAATTATTAGTCATTATTGAAAGCATTCTATCCTTATTAGATTCAATTATTCTAGATCCAACAACTCCACATGCATTACAACCAAAACCCATACACATAGTTAGAGATTGTTTGCCATGACTACCACATTTTCTAAATATATTATCCATGTTAAATGCTATTCTAGGTAATACTCCTAAATCTTCTAATAGAGTAAATAATGGAAAAAATATTGCCATAGGTGGTAACATAACAGAAATTATCCATGTTACTGTTTTATATATACCAGATAATAAGAAATCAGTTATTATATTTGGTATTTTAATTTGTTCAAATAATAAATATAATTTATCACTAATAAATTGAAACAATTTAGTAAGTAATTCAGAAGGATAATTAGAACCTACAATAGTTAACCAAAATATAAACATTAACATTATTATCATAATAGGTATTCCAGTTAATTTAGATGTTAGTAATTTATCTATAAATCTATCTCTGTTTTTATTTAAGTTATATTTTGATTTAACAGTATTATCATATATATTATTTGCATTATTAATTATTTCAGATACTATTATATCTCTTAATAAATATAATTTAATACCTTTATCTTCTAAGTTAGCTCTAGATCTATCTATAACACTATTAAGTTCTATATCTGATTTAAAATCATATTTTAAATATTTTTCTAATGAATTAAATAAATTATCTTCTTTTTCCAATAATTTAATAGCTAAAAATCTACTATCTATTTTAAAATCAAAATTATTATCTATATATTCCTTTATCATATTTATACTTTCTTCAATAGTATTATTATAATTTATTTTATAAGTTTTATTTGTTTTATTAAAATTATATATTTTTTCTTTTAAATTATCTATTCCTATCTTCTTTTTCGCACTAGTTGCAATTACTTTAATACCTAAAATATTTTCTAATTTATCGAAATCAATGCTAATTTTTTTCTTGTTAGCTTCATCTATTAAATTTACACATAATATAACATTGTTAGTAACTTCTAGTATTTGTAAAAGTAGATTTAAATTTCTTTTTAAATTAGTAGCGTCTATTACTACTAATGTTAAATCACTATTTGAAAAACAAATAAAATCACGTGCTATTTCTTCTTCTTTTGAATTTGCCATAAGTGAGTATGTACCAGGTATATCTACTAATGTAAATTTTTTATCTTTATAATTATAAGAACCAATTGTATTACCAACAGTTTTACCTGGCCAATTACCAGTATGTTGATTCATTCCAGTTAAAATATTAAATATGCTACTTTTACCAACATTAGGATTACCAGCAAGTGAAATAATTACTTCATTATTATCTTTATTTATTTGTAAATCATCATTTATTGTACTAATTTCTAAAGATTTATTAGTCAGACCCAATTCCATCACCCTCGATGATTATATTTTTAGCATCCTCATTTCTTAATGCGATCACACTTCCCATAATTAAATAAGCTTTTGGGTTTTTTGATGGACTAGTATATATACATTTTATAGTGCTATTTTCAACAAAACCTAAATCTAATAATCTTAACTTTATTTTATTTTCAACATTTAATTTCCTTATATATGCTTTATCATTTAACTTAAGACTATCTAAAGTTTTCATAAATTCATCTCCTTACTGCTATTATAATTTATGTAAATATAGTATTTGTGTGAATAACTATAAATAGTTGTTAAATAATTGATACATTATATAATTTATGGTAAAATATTCACGAGGGAGATACATATGGCAAATAAAAAATATATTGGTATTATTTATAATTTAAATTCATCTGGTTTAAATGATGAAAGTATAATAAATGATATAACTTTAGTACTACAAAATAAATATGATTGTGTTGTAATACCTATGAAAAGTAGATATCCAGGTCATATTAATGAACTTGCAAAAAATGCATGTACTATGTGTGATATGTTAATATCTATTGGTGGAGATGGAACTTTTGATCAAGTAATAAAAGGAACATATAATATACCTAATGATTTAATTTTTATACATTTACCTACTGGTACTGCAAATGATATGGGTAATACTTTTATGTTGGGTAATAATCCAGTTAGAAATTTAAAGAAAATATTAGAAGGAAAAATAACAACTTATGATATATTAACAATTAATGATGTTCCTTATGCATATGTTGCTGCTTTTGGTTTTTTAACTTCTGTTGCTTCCGATACTCCTAGTAAATGGAAAAAGAAAATTGGTAAACATGCTTATATTTTATATGGTAGTAAAGAAGCTTTGAAAAAACCTGAAACTAATCATATAATATATGAGGTAAATGGTGAAAAATACGATAATGAAATTATTATTGGTGCTGTATCTAATTCTGTTGGATTTGCTGGATTTGAATTGTATGATGATATTAAAGCTAATGATGGGTTATTTGAAGTGTTACTTGTACCTAATATATTAAAAATAGAAATTGCTAAAGTACTTGCAGATATTACTGTATCAAAGAAATTGTTGAAAGATTCTAAAAAAGTATTATTTTATAGAACTGATAAATTAAAAATGAAGTTTGCTAAACCACCTACAAATAATTGGAATTTAGATGGAGAAAGTAGTTTAATAGATGATGAGGATATAACTATTAAAGTTGGTAAACAAATTAAAGTAATGGTTACTAATGAAGCTTATGAAACTCATTTTATATAAAGATAGTATTATTATTTTTAGAAAAATAATATACTTTTTATTAGAAAATATCACATAAAGTTAGATAAATAGCTTGGGAAGGATTGATGTTTTTATGGAAAATTCAAAAAATAAAAATGATATTTTTTATAAATATATAATACCAATTTTATTATCTATTATTGTAATATTGTTAATTGCTATTGTTTTGCTTGTATTAGGAAATAAAAAAGATTATAATTTAGATAATATAAATGATAATACTATTAATGATAATGGTACAAATATTGATAATTCTACCAATAATAATTATATATCTAAACAAGAAGCACTTAATATATCACTAAACAATATTGGTATAACTCAAGATAGTATACTTGATTTAGATATTGAACTAGATTATAAATATGGTAAAACTGTTTATGAAATATCATTTAATTATAAAAAGTTTGAATATGAATACTATATAGACGCAATAAATGGTGAAATCATACACTCATTTAAAGAATTAGATTAAATTAATAATATAATTAAACAAAGTAAATATGAAAGATGAATAAAAAAATATCTAATATACTAGTTATTATTGTTACAAGTAAGAATACAGAAATAGATGAAGCTCTATCAATATTTGGCTTATTAGAACACCTATTTGTATTAGATTACTTAATATTATATTTAATTTTGTATTTAATAAAAAATTAATGATATGGACAACTATATATTCATTGATTATATTTGAAATAGTTAAGGATTAATATTTATAGGTTCGTTAAATTTTGATATTGTTAATGATAAAAATAAATTATTAAAAACTGAATTTAGAATATTAAAAATGGTTAATCAGTAACCATTTTGTTCATTTAAATTCATATCAAAATAATATTCAATTAACTTTAAATCATTAATTTTATATATAGTACCAAAGTCAACAAAATTATTATTTTTATCAATAGTACAAATTTTATAATAATACATTGTATAATATGGATCATCATCTTTAGCCATTTTATTGTTTTCTATAGCTACTTTTTCTGGAATCCCATCATAGTATTGTCCCATATTTTTATATTCATCATTATTTTCAGAAATTTTTCTAATTAATTTATTTAATTTTTGATATTCTGTATCATTCATTTTATGTGTTCCATATACATCGTATCCAAAATATGGAATTTTAATATTATTTAATTCTGGATAAAACGTATTACTATTTTTGACATTTGTTTCATCTTTATAATATGTATATCTGATATATCTTTTAAATTCTTTATTATTAAGATTTACTTCCATAATTTCATCAACATCAGGTATATTATCATCATAAATTATACTTAATCTTTGTATAATTATTTTATCTTTTATTGCTGGTTTGTTAAGTTCATTCTTATTTTTGTTATTTATATTAATAAATACTATAAAGATTATAAGAGTTACTATAATAAAAATAGTTATTATTTTATGATTCCAAATATCTTTTATTATTCGTTCCATTGTAATCCTAACCCTTCTACAATACCGTGTGCAATAGCTTTAGCTATTTTGTTTTTATTATTATTAAATATATTCATATCTGATGGAACATCTGTTGCGCACACTTCCATTAAACTTGCAGGTGTTTTATAATTTGTGCTTACTCTTACATACCTTTCAATTGCATACCAATCATCTCTTATACCATTATGAGATGAAGCATTATATCCTATTCCTGTATCCTTCATATATTTCATAATACTATTTGTTATACTACTAAGTTTTTGTGCATTGTCACTTTGTTGTCTACAACCTGATTTATCTTGGGAATCAGAACATGAATTTGCCGAAGTTATAAATGTACCAGGTCCACCAGCACCATTGAAATGTAATTCTAAAACATAAGAATATGATGAAAAATCATAATCGTTATTTAATCTTTTTGAGTTAGGTAAGCTACATAAAGTAGGTGAATATTTCAAATCATTAGTATTGCAATTCATTAAATATTCTAATGCAGAAATATTATAATTATTTTTTGTTATATCTTCACCCATTACATCTCTATTAAAAATACTTACTTGAACATATTTTTTTAATTCTTTTTCCACTTCTAATCCTAAACTTCTTGTATTTATAGCTTCTGATTGTCCACCTACATCAGCTCCACTAGGTGAATGACCAGTTACTAGCATTACTTTTTTTGAAGTAGTGTTGGTATTATTAGAATTTGATGAAGAGTTATTGTTAGAGGATGAATTAGATTGTGGGTTTTGGTTGGATTTGGCAGCTTCTAATTGTTTTTTTAAAGCATTTGCTGCTTCTTCTGATTTTGATTTTGCTTCATTTGTTTTTTTTCTCATTTCTTCATTTACTTGTTCTTCTTCTTTTATTCTCTGTTGTTCTTTTTGTAACAATAATACTTTAATATTTTCTGGTGTTGCTTCATTATAACATAGTGCTGATTGATAATCATCAGTACCAGTAAAAGTCTGCATATCAATTATTATATTGAATAATAAATTAATAATTGTTGGTATAAAATAAAATATAAATGAGTACACAAACCTCTTTACACATTTTGAATATACTTTCCTTCTTTCATCATCATCATTTGCCATAACTGCTTTTACTATGTCAACTGTTGACATTATTATCAATACTACAGGAACAACAATACTAATAAGTGTAATTATAACTTTTATAAAATATACAAGTGTTAATATATTGGTATTACTACATAAATTTAATGTTTCACCCATTTTTATCACATCCTATAATATTATAGTATCAAAATATCAAAAAATTTAAAAGAATAAATTTGAAATTTGTTCAAATATCAATATTTTACATAAATTTATATTTTCATTTTTGTTTTTCAAATATAATATATTATAAAATTTATCAATGAGAATTGTAGGAAATAATATATTAATTAATGACATTTGTATATATTTCTGATACAATTATATTATATATAAATATTAGTTAGGATGTGTATTATGAATCAAGATAAAATTGGTAAATTTATAAAGGAATCTAGAACAAAAGATAGGTTAAGCCAACAAAAATTTGGTGAAAAGTATGGTGTTACATATCAAGCAGTAAGTAAGTGGGAAAATGGGAAAAATTTGCCAGATATATCTATATTAAAAGAAATTTGTAGAGACTATAATAAAGACATAAATGAATTGTTAACTGAAAATAAAAAAAGTATTAACAAATTTATAATTATTCCAATTATATTAATTATTATTATATTTATTATTGTTATATTTAAAATATTTAATAGTTCTGATTTCAACTTTAAAACAATTAAAACTACTTGTGATAATTTCGATTTATATGGTAGTATTGCATATAATAAAAATAAAACTTCAATATATATTTCAAATATAACTTATTGTGGAATAGATAAAGATAAAAAATATAAACAAATTAATTGTAGTTTATATGAATCAGATAAAGATACTAAAAAAATAATTAAAAGTTTTAATTATGATGATGAACCAATCATTCTTGATCAATTTTTAGATCAAATACATTTTAATATAGATCATTATTCTAAAACTTGTAAGATGTATAAAGATAATGGTCTTACATTAGAAATTAAAGCAATTGATGAAAATGATCAAACAATATTTTTTAATGTGCCACTAGTATTTGAAAAAAATTGTAATTAAAATAAATTCAACCTAAAGTTGAGATAATTCAACCTTTATAATATAGAAATTATATATTTATTTGTGTTATAATTTTAATTGTGAAGGTGAAGTGTAATGAAAAGAAAGTATTTAATATTTGTAATTATATTTACTATAATATGTATATCAGGATGTGCAATTAAAAGTCATGGTAGTGATTCTAAAAAGTTTAAGAAAGAATATGAAAGCTTGAATAATATGATTAATAAATCAGGTAATAATTATCGTACTGTAAAAATAGATAGTAATAATCCGTTTATATACGCGGATGGTGAAGATATAGTAAAAATGATAGAAGATAAAAAAACATTTTATGTGTATTTTGGATCTTCATATTGCCCATGGTGTAGGAGTGTTGTTGAAAAAGCTATAGAAATAGCTAATAAAAATAAGATTGACACAATTTATTATGTAGATATATGGGATGGAGCTCATAACGAAATATTCAGAGACAAATATAAATTAGATGATAATGGAAATTTAGAAATGGTATTTGAAGGTGGAAAAGGATATAAGGAACTACTAAAATATTTTGATAAATTATTAGATGATTATACTTTAACAGACGATAATGGTAATTCAATACCAGTAGGAGAAAAAAGAATATTCGCTCCAAACTACATATATGTTGAGAAAGGTAAAGCAATTAAATTAGTTAGTGGTATTTCAGGTAAGCAAAAAAATTCAAATGATAAATTAACTGATGAAATATTAAAAGATGAGGAAAATCAATTTGTTAATTTATTTAAAAAATAGTGATATTACAAAATATTTATGCAAAATAACATATAAATAAAAAATTCTTTTTGAATATTAATTGACACTATCATGCAACTATGATAAAATATAATTCGTACATGAAATTATATTTTATTATTTATAGGGGATTAGTTAAATGGTATAATAATGGTCTCCAAAACCACTGTTGGGAGTTCGATTCTCTCATCCCCTGCCAGATGTAAACACCTCCAAAAAAATTGGAGCAAACATATATAAAAGCACGGAAAATAACGAGTTTATCCGTGTTTTAATTTTGCTTAAAATTGGAGGAAAAAATGTTAGAAAGTTATAGATTTTTAAAAAGAAATGAAAAAATAGAAAAACAAATAGAATATGCTTGTTATTTTAAAAATGCAAAATTTGAATTTAAACAAGGTAAAATAATTAATATTAAAAATACAAATATAAGTGTTGTTGAACCTCATAAATATTTTATAAGTATTAAAGATAAAATAGTTGTTGTTTTATATTTTAATGAAGATAATATCTTTTTGTATAATCGTTGTAATAAAATTGAAATTAAAAATTTAAAGACATTATTAAAAAAGATAAGCGAGGGTAAATGTAATGTCTAAAAGTAAACTAGGTATATCAAGTTTTGATTTAGATATAAAATTTAAAGATAAAGATGAGGCATATAGATATGCAAAAAGATTAAAAGAGTTCATTAGATATACTTGCAATAAGTATGAAAATTATGAGGCACAAGCAATAATATGCACAAGTAATATTAAAGGTAATACATCAATAGTTTATTACGAGCATAATGGCAAAAAAGGAAGACCTAAAAAAATAAAAGAATATAGTCCATTTGATATAAAGTATTATAATGGTAATTTAGAGGTTGATTGGCACATACATATATTATTAGTATCAAAGCCAGTTTACGCGTTTAGAGAGAAGATAAAAGCATATATTGATAAGAATTGGTACGATAAATTAATTAAAAAGGAATATGTGAAAAGTAAGGAATATAAAAGAACATATAAAAAAGATACAAATATAAAAAAGATAGAATATTTTATAGACCAAGCCGAAGATATATTATTTTGTAATTATTGTAATGAGGACACCATACCCAAAGAATATAGTTTAAAAAAATTATATAATGCTTTTATGAAAATGAGAACAGCAAAAAGAAATATAGGTAAAATTAGTAATAAGAAATTATTAAAAGCAGATGATGA
>CANRKE010000023.1 GCA_947631135.1 uncultured Bacilli bacterium
ATGTAACTACTAATGTAGATTATAGAGGTAGTTTTACTGAATTAGTAAGAACATTTGATAGTGGACAAGTATCTATTTCTTTTTCAAAACCTGGAGTAGTTAGAGGAAATCATTATCATCATACGAAATTAGAAAGATTTATAGTAGTTAAAGGAAAAGCAAAAATAAAGTTTAAACATGTTCTTGATGGAACTACTCATGAATTTATAGTTGATGGTAATAATATGAAGATAGTTACAATACCCGTTGGTTATACTCATAATATAGAAAATATTGGTGATGATGATATGATTCTTATTATATGGTGTAATGAATTGTTTGATAAGGAACATCCGGATACATATTATAAGGAGGTAAAATAGATGGATAAATTAAAAGTAATGGTGGTAGTTGGTACTAGACCAGAAATAATAAGGTTATCAGAAGTAATTAAAGCAATTGATAAATATTTTAATTTAGTATTAGTTCATACTGGACAAAATTATGATTACACTTTAAATGACGTATTTTTTAAGGAATTTGGTTTGAAAAAAACTGATTATTATTTAGATACACCTGGTAAAAATTTAGGTGAAACTGTTGGTAATATAATATCTAGAACATATGATGTGATTGAAAAAGAAAAACCAGATGCATTATTAGTTTTAGGAGATACTAATAGTTGTTTAGCAGCATATTCTGCAAAAAGATTAAAAGTTCCAATCTTTCATATGGAAGCTGGTAATAGATGTTTTGATTTTAATGTTCCAGAAGAAATTAATAGAAGAGTAGTTGATCATATTAGTGATATTAATTTAGCTTATACCGAAAATGCTAGAAGATATTTAATTAATGAAGGTATTAAAAATGATTTCTTGTATGTAACTGGTTCTCCTATGAACGAAGTATTAAGTAAAAATATGGATTCAATAAATAATTCTAATATTTTAGAAAAATATAATTTAAAAGAAAGAGAATATTTTGTTGTAAGTGCACATAGAGAAGAAAATATTGATATAGATAAAAATTTTGAACAATTAATAGATAGTTTGAATACAGTTGCTGAAGTTTACAAAAAACCAATTATATTTTCTACTCATCCTAGAACAGCAAATAAAATTAAAGAAAAAAATATTGTTTTTAATCCACTAATAAAATCAGTTAAGCCTTTAGGATTTTTTGATTATGTTGCACTTCAAAAGAATGCATATTGTGTATTATCTGATAGTGGAACAATTCCAGAAGAAAGTTCAATATTAAATTTTCCAGGTATTTCTATGAGAAATAGTACAGAACGACCAGAGGCTTTAGATGCAGGAAGTATAGTTTTAGGTGGAATTAATAAAAGAGATATTTTAAATAGTATTGAGTTAGCAGTAAATTCATACTCTGAAAATAAGAAAAATCAAGTGTTTAACTATAAAGATATAAATGTATCTGAAAAAGTTGTTAAAATTATTCAAAGCTATTATAATATAGTTAATCAGAGAACATGGAAAAAATAATTACTAATAATATTAATAACTACATTAATATAAATATATAAAAGTTAGGGTGATAATTTATGAAATTTGGTTTGTTATATTTTAAAGATACCGATAATATAGGCGATGATATTCAATCATATGCTGCATATAAATTTCTTCCAAGAATTGATTATATGATAGATAGAGAAAATATTATATCGTTTATACCAGATAAAAAAGAATATGTATATACAATAATGAATGCTTGGTATGTCCATGATAGGCTTAATTTAGGCTTTTCTCCATATATATATCCTAAATTAGTATCCATGCATTTTAATAGATATGATATAGAAGGTGGATCATTAACAAATATAGGTATAGACTATATAAACGAGTATGTAAGAGAATACTTAAAAAAATATTCACCTGTAGGAGTAAGGGATTATCATACACAAAAAATATTTGATGAATTAAATATAGATAATTATTTTTCTGGATGTTTAACACTTACACTACCAAAATTTCAAGGATTAAAAAAAGAAGACTATATATGTGCGGTTAATCTTAGTGATGAAGAATTAGAAAAATTAAAAAGTATCACAAAAAGGGAAATAAAAATAATTAATCAAGATATACCAATGGGTTCACTAAGTGATAAAACATGGGAAGAAAGAGCTAAAAATGTTGAAGAATTACTTAAAATATACCAAAAAGCACATATGGTTATAACTACTAAACTTCATTGTGCTTTACCTTGTCTTGCTCTTGAAACTCCAGTACTTTTACTTTATGATAAAAAAAATCAAGATAGGATTGGAACATTTAGAGAATTTGTAAATTATATGGATAGAGAAGAATTTATGGCTTCTACAATAAATGTAGAAAAACCATCAAAAAATCCGGATAAATATTTAAAGTATAGAAAAAAATTAATAAAGGATTGTTCTGATTTTGTTAAAAATCCACCTAATGCAAATATAAATGATTTACCAGATATAAAAACTTATAAAGAAACAATAAGAATAAATAAGATATATAATGATGTAATAATTACTCATTACAATAAACTTATAGATAAATATAAACATGATTTTAATGATTGGTATGGAAGAAATATGGAATTAGAAGCAGAAGTTAAAACAAGAGATAGAAAATTAAAAGAAGAAGTAAAATTAACTGCTTTACAATATGAAAATTCAAAATCATGGAAAATAACAAAACCTCTTAGAAAAATTACATCAATAATAAATAAGAAAAAATAAAAAAATTATATTTATAAATTAGAAAGGTTAAAATATTATGTTAAATTTATACATAATGTATTTTAACTTTTTATTTTGTATTTTTTAATATTAATTAATATTATTCTTTACAAAATTGTTTTATGAATAGATATATAAATTAAGGAACATACTAGTAAAGTAATTATATATAAAGGATTATAAAAAATTCATTTTTTTATTACAATTGGATATGTATATAACTATTATCATTAATAAAAAATATGTTTTAAAAACAGGTGGCAGTCTAAATGGCAGTGTAAGTGACAGTCTAAATGGCAGTGTAAGTGGCAGTTTAAATGGCAGTTTAAATGGCAGTTTAAATTTTGAAGATTAAAGATAATTTTAAAATATCAATCGTTTATAACTTCCGAATAAATAAAAACAAATTTTTTGTTAAAAAAACTTAATCATATTAATAAGAAAATATTAATAAAAATTTAGACAAAATATCTTGTAATATATTTTTATTAACTATAATCTAATACATAGAAAGTAGATGATGTAATGAAACAAAAATATGAAGAATGGTGTACACATGCTACATTAGATGAAGATTTAATAAATGAATTAAATGAAATATCTAATAAAGAAGATGAAATAAATGATAGATTTTATAAAGATTTAGAATTTGGTACAGGTGGATTAAGAGGAGTAATAGGTGCAGGTACAAATAGAATGAACATCTATACAGTTATGAAAGCTACACAGGGACTTGCTAATTATATAAATAAAAATTATAAGAAACCTAGTGTTGCAATTGCATATGATAGTAGAACAAAGTCAGATTTATTTTCTAAATATGCTGCAAGTGTACTAGCTAATAACAATATAGAAGTACATATATACAAAGAATTATCGCCAACTCCAACATTATCATATGCAGTTAGAAAACTTGGATGTAGTGCAGGAATATGTATAACTGCATCTCATAATCCAAGTAAATATAATGGATATAAAGTATATGGTGATGATGGATGTCAAATTACTACTGAAGCTGCAAGTAAAATATTAGAAGAAATAAATAAATTGGATGTATTTAATGTATCATATTCTAATTTTGATGAAGAAATAGAAAATGGAAAAATAAAATATATAGATGATAAATTATTAGATGATTTTGTAGATGATGTATATAAATTATCCGTACATCAACCAACAAACAATTTAAAAATTGTGTATTCACCACTTAATGGTACTGGTAAAAAGTGTGTACTTAAAATTTTAGAAAAGCAAGGATTTAGTGATATACATTTAGTAGAAGAACAAGCTATGCCTGATCCAACATTTAAAACATGTAAATATCCAAATCCTGAAAAAGAAGAAGCACTTGAATTAGGTATTAAACTTGCTAATCAAGTAGATGCAGATATAGTACTTGCAACAGATCCAGACGCAGATAGAGTAGGTACTGCAGTAAAATATAATGACACTTATAAATTAATAACTGGTAATGAAATGGGTGTATTATTATTTAATTATATATGTGAAAATATTAAATTACCTAAAAATCCTATATGTGTTAAAACAATTGTAACAACTGATATGGCATATGATATAGCGAAAAAATATGGAGTAGAAATACTTGATACATTAACTGGTTTTAAATTTATTGGTGAACAAATTGGTATACTTGAAAAAAATAGACATGTTGATAGTTACATATTTGGTTTTGAAGAAAGTTATGGATATTTAAGTGGTACTCATGTTAGAGATAAAGATGCAATAAATGCAAGCATGTTAATATGTGAAATGGCTTCATTTTATAAAAGTAAAAATCTTACTCTAATAGATAAATTAGAAGAATTATATAAAGAATTTGGATATGATAAAAATGAACTTGTTGATTATACTTTTGAAGGAATTGAAGGTATGAAAAAAATAGAATCTATAATGGATTATTTAAGAAACAATAATATTGGTGATATAAATGGTATTAAAGTTATTGAAATAAAAGATTATAATGTTAAACAAAATACTAAAGTGGATTTACCACTTTCAAATGTATTATCGTTCTATCTTGATGAAGATCAAAAATTTATAGCTAGACCTTCTGGTACAGAACCTAAAATAAAATTCTATATTGAAGTTAAAGGAAGAAGTCATGATGACTGTGAATATAAAATAAAAAGAATAAAAGAATATATTGATAGTCTAATTTAAAACTTAAATGACAAAAAATTAATTATAAAAATTTAAAATATTTGTTGCAGATATATAACGTAATATGTTATACTTGTTTTAGGTAAATCTATAAAGGTAAGTTCTCTCATACCGAACATGTACAAACATATGTTCGGTATGGGGGGGGCTCTTAGTTTACTATAAGTTAACTTTTATAAGTTCCGCTTGCCTTTATATTATTTAGATATAATTGATGTAGAAGAAAACTATGTTTTCATCATTAAATATAATCTAAACGAAGCAAGAGGAGGGGAACTTAGTTGAAAAAAGTAAGAGAATCTAATTTTGAGTTATTGAGAATAATAAGTATATTTTTGATTATATGTTTTCATTATTCTGATCTTGGTTCGATAGAATTATCATCTGTACCATTTTCGTTTAATAAATTTATATTGGAACTTGCAAGTTTTGGGGGAGGATTTGGAAATAATATTTTTATATTAATTAGTGGATATTTTTTACTTAATTCTGAAAATACTAACATGAAAAAAGTAATTAATCTATTTATTCAAACACTTTTTTACTCAATAACTTTAGGTTTAGTAGCTATAAAATTAAATCTTATAAATATAAATTTATCTAACATTATAAGAATAATATTCCCATTTTCACCTAATGATTATTGGTATATTTCTATTTTTATTATTCTTATGTTATTAGTTCCATATTTAAATAAAGTAATAGCAAATACCACAAAAAGCCAATTAAAAAAATTAATTCTAATATTATTAGTATTATTTTCTATAGTTCCAACTATAGCAATGATAGAAAATATATATATATCTTTAGGTGCATTTGTTACTTTATATTTTATAGGTGCATATATAAGAAAATATAGTAATAAAAAATTTGAAAATATTAAAAAAACTTTACTATTATCAATTATTTGGTTTTTAATATGTGTAATTTTAACAATTCTTTGTGATATTAATGGATTTGATAAAATAAATTCTTTTGTATGGCCAATGTTTAGAACTCCAATATTATTTTTATCAATTAGTGTATTTCTATTATTTAAAAATATTAAGATTAAAAATAATAAATTTATAAATTATGTGGCATCTACTACTTTTGGCATTTATTTAATACATATGAATCCAAATATATGGAAATTAATTTGGAGAGTATTCTTCGACAATTCAATTTATTTTTATAAATTAAATTTTCCAATAATAATGTTTATTCAATGTTCAATAGTTTTTATTGTTTGTTCAGTTATTGAAATGATAAGAAATAAAATTTTTAAAATGTTTATTAAAAATATTTAACAAATATTATATTAAAAATTTAATAAGTTTTATATATTAAACTTAAAAAATATAAGAGTAACTGTGATAAGCGTTATTGCTCGTGATATGGTTTTAAAATGTTTAGATTAACAATAAATGTTAAAAGAATATTTATTTATAACCGCCTAACAAACGAGTGAAAAGATTTTAATTATATTGAAAAATTGGATCTAATAAAAAAGGTTCATGGAAAGTTATTGAAATAAAAGATTATAATGTTAAACAAAATACTAAAGTGGATTTACCACTTTCAAATGTATTATCGTTCTATCTTGATGAAGATCAAAAATTTATAGCTAGACCTTCTGGTACAGAACCTAAAATAAAATTCTATATTGAAGTTAAAGGAAGAAGTCATGATGACTGTGAATATAAAATAAAAGGAATAAAAGAATATTTAAATAATCTAGTTTAGATGTACTTATAAATAAAATTGTTATAATATTTTGCTACTAAAAATCAAAAAAATTATTTACATTAAATTCCGAATAAGTTATAATAATTTAGGAAAGAGATGATTTATATGGCAAAAAAGAAAAAGTATTATAAAAACGAAAATAAAAATTTTAAAGATAATGATATTGGAACACAAGCTAAAAGTTTTATAATCATATTGGTAGTAATTGTACTTATACTTGCACTTATATGGTTTATAATGGAACTAAAGGCTGGGACATTTAGTAAAAAAAATACTGATGATAGTGCAAATGAAAGTAATGAAACAATTAATTATGATCAAATATTAGCTGGAGAAACATTTAATAGAAAAGATAATGAATATTATGTAATATTTACTGATTCTTCAAAAGATTTTTACAATGTATATCAAAGTTATATGACAAATTCTGATAAAAAAATATATATAGTTGATTTAGCTAATACATTAAATAGTAAATATATATCAGATGAATCTAATAGTACAGCTCAAAGTGCGAGTGAATTAAAAGTAAAAGATAACACTTTAATCAAAATATCCAATAAGCAAAATATATTATATTTAGAAGGATATAATAATGTTATCAACGAATTAAAGAATTAACTTTACATAATAAATTAAGTTTCTTCTTTTTTTTGTTCTATTATGTTAAAAAATATGGTATATTTAATATAGATGGCGGTGAAATAATAATGGACGAAGAAAAAAAAGAAAATAAAAAAAACAAAGCAGTAAAGAATAGTTTTAAATTTCCTGAAGTAATAACAATCATTTTTATTACATTAGTAATTGGAATTATAATAGGTTATGCAGTAACAACTAATTTTAAAGATGAAGATGAATTAAACAATAAAGCATTAAAAGAATTTATTGATACTTACAAAGATGTTAAAGATAACTATTATAAAGATATAGATGATAATACATTAATAAATGGAGCTATTAGTGGAATGTTAGGTGCACTTGATGATCCATATACATCATATATTAGTGAAAGTGAAACTGAAGATTTTAATGATAGATTAAATGGATCATATTCAGGTATTGGTGTAGAAATAACAATGGACGAAGATGATAATGTTATAATATCAAATGTATTTGAAGATACCCCAGCAAGTATTGCAGGACTTAAAGCAGGAGATATATTTAAAAAAATAAATAATAAAGATGTATCTAAAAAAACATCAAGTGAAATTTCAGAACTTATAAAATCTAATAAAGATAAAAAAATAAATATAACTGTATTAAGAGATAAAGAAGAAGTAACAGTTGATGTTGAACTATCAAATATAATACTAGATTCAACAACACATAAAATAATAGAAAGAGATAATAAAAAAATAGGATATATTGATATTGATTTATTTGCTCTTAATACATATTCACAATTTAGAGAAGCACTTTTAGATATAGAAAAAAATAAAATAGATTCATTGATAATTGATGTTAGGTCAAATACAGGAGGATACTTAGATGTTGTAACCGATATAATAAGTTTATTCTTAGATAAAAATAAAGTAATATATCAATTAGATGAAAAAGGTAAAGTAACAAAAATTCTTGATGAAACAAAAGAAAGTAGAGATTATGATATAGTAATTTTAGCTAATCAATACAGTGCATCAGCATCAGAAATATTAGCATCATCACTTCAAGAAAGTTATGGGGCTAAAGTTGTTGGTATGAAGACATATGGAAAAGGAACAGTACAACAAACTAAAGGATTAGATGATACAGGAGGAATGCTTAAATATACAGTACAAAAATGGTTAACACCAAAAGGTAACTGGATTAACGAAAAAGGCATTAAACCAGATATAGAAGTAGAACTTGATGATAAATTTTTTGAATCACCAACAGAAGAAAATGATAATCAATTAAATAAAGCGATAGAAACATTAATTAAATAAGACCCTTGTAATTTCAAGAGTCTTTAATTTTTAACATATATAAATATAATGCTGATATAAATTGCTTAGGAAATAATGGTATAGCTTTAGATAAATCATCATAATTATTTTTTTCTATACATTCTTCTATTTTAATATATATATAATATATTGATTTATCAGATTCTAATAATTCATGTAATTTAAATTTAGAAAAATTTGTATAATAATTATCATTAAATTTATTCAATAATATTTTATTATAATTATTTATACTATATATCTTAGAATCATCGATATCAAATATTTCTCCCAGATAATCGATTGAACTTATTAACATATCAAATATCTTATCAGAACTATTTATATATAATATTTTTAATAAATTTTTAATTACTAATTTATTAGTTATTAATTTATTTAATAATTTATTATATGTTTCTTTATTTTTATCTATAAATTTTTTAAGATTATTATGTTTAAATGTATATATATTACCATCTAAATAATTAAATGTTTTCAATGTATCATTATATCCATAATCAATATCAATTTTTGAATGTTTACCATCAAATTCTAATACTTTAGCAATTTTACCTTTAGGTGTTATATAGGTAATATCCATATTTTTTTTATTTACAGTTTTTTTTAGGCCTATTTTTCTTAAATCTATAGCAATAATTTTATCTGCTCCCATTTTTATAGCTAAGTTTATAGGCAAATTATCACTATAACCACCATCAATATACTTATCATTATTTATTTCTTTCATTTGAAATGCTGGAAAACAAGTACTTGATGCCATAACATAATCTAAAAATTCATCTTTTGGTATATCTTTCTTTTGTAGATTCATAGCTTTATGTTTAGTAACATTAACAGTAACTAATCCATAATCAATATTAGATCTATATATTTTATTTACATTTATATATTTTCTCAAATTATCCTCAAGCATTACGGGATTCATACCTCCGTTTATCAAAATATTTTTTGCATAAGAAGTAACTATTTTTGAGCTATCTATTTCTTTATTATCAAATATCATATTATAGTTCAATTTTTTCCATAATCTAATTGCCTTATTAAAAGATTTTTCACACATCAAGCATGCATTTATCGCACCTACACTAGTACCACATACTATATCATACTTATATCCTATTTTCCTTAATGCCTTCCACACACCTATTTGATATGCACCAGCAGCTCCACCACCAGATAACACCACTGCATTCATTTGATCACCTCTAAAATAATTATACATTAAAATTTAAATTATTCAATTTTTTTTATTAAAATATTTGAACTAAATTATTGAATACATTATATAAAATAAATTTTATAAAATTTTAAAAATCTCTTTTAATTGTATTTAAAATTTGATACAATATATACGAAAGATGGTGATTATATGAGTTCTGAAACGACGCATTTATTTGATTTAAACGAAATTAATGATGCACTTGTTGAATCAACTATAAAAGATGTATATGATGCATTAGAAGAAAGAGGTTACAATCCAATCAATCAACTAGTTGGTTATATAATGAGTGGTGATCCAGGGTACATATCAAGTCATAGGGAAGCAAGAGCAAAAATAACAAAACTAGATAGAACAAAAATTATTGAAACACTAGTTAGAAATTATATGAACGATATAAATAAATGAAATATTTAGGGCTTGATTTAGGAACGAAAACTTTAGGCCTTGCTGTTAGTGATAGTAATGGTATAATATCTATGCCATATAAAACTATCAATTATGACAATTATGATTATTTAATTAGCGAATTAGAAAATATTATTAAAGAAGAAAAAATTGATGAGATAATACTTGGATTACCTAAAAATATGGATAATTCACTTGGAAAGAGAGCTATAGAAACACTAGAATTTCAAAAATTATTAGAGAATAAATTAAATATTAAAGTAAATATGCAAGATGAGAGGTTATCAACTGTTGAATCTGAAAGATTTTTAATAAGTAATAATGTATCAAGAGAAAAACGTAAAAAAATAATTGATACTATGGCAGCTCAGGTAATATTAGATGCATATTTAAATAGGAGAAAGGAAAATTAAAATGGAAGAAAAGAATAATAAATTTACTGTAATTAATGATGAAGGAAAGCAAATCGAATGTGAAGTTTTATTTACTTTTGATTCAGATGAAACAAAAAAAAGTTATATAGTATATACTGATAATACTAAAGATGAAATAGGAAATATAAAAGTATATGCATCTATATATGATCCAAAGGCAATGGACGATAATAAAATGCAATTAGAACCAATCGAAACAGAAAAAGAATGGAACATTATTGAAACAATACTTGAATCATTACAAGAAGAAGCTAATAAAGATGAAAATAGTGGGGATAGCAAGTAAAATAGCTTGCTTTTATGTTGTATGAGAAAGTTAAGAAATTTTGCTATATTTTTATTGTCATTTTGTGTTACATTAACTTTATGTGCTTGCTTATTTTATAAGTTTATGTTAACAAGTGTCGATAAAAATAATAAAAAAGAAGTATTGTTTGAAATTGAGTCAGGGGATACATCTAGGGATATTGCTAAAAAGTTATATGATGAAAAGTTAATTAAAAATGATAAAGTATTTTTAGTATATCTAAAATTAAATGGAATTAAGGATATTAAAGCTGGTTATTTCAATTTAAATAAAAGTATGGATGTAAAAGAAATTGCTGACGAACTAAGAAAGAATACTAATATAAATCCAAATAGTGTATATATATTATTTAAAGAAGGACTTAATATGAGAAAGATAGCTAGCATTATAAGTGAGTCAACAGATAATAGTTATGATTCTGTATTAGAAGTTTTAGATAATGATGAATATATAGATAGCTTAATAGAGAAATATTGGTTTTTAACTAATGATATAAAAAATAATAATATATATTACGCACTTGAAGGATATTTATATCCTGATACATATAGATTTGAAAGTAAGGATGTTAAAGTAGAAGAAATATTTGAAAAAATGTTGGATAAAGAAGATGAAGTATTAAGCAAGTATAAAGAACAAATTGATGATGAATCATATTCAATACATGAAGTTTTAACACTTGCATCAATAGCTGAATTAGAAGCATCTGATTATGAGGATAAAAGAAATATAACTGGTGTATTTAATAATAGATTAGATAAAAATATGAATTTAGGTAGTGATGTTACAACATTTTATGCATTTAAAATTGATGATGAAGATGAGAAATCTAAATTAGAAAATTATAATACTAGTAATCCATATAATACTAGATCACTTGATATGAAAGGGAAATTACCAGTAGGTCCAATATGTAATCCTAGTGAACAATCAATTAAAGCTGTACTAAATCCAATAGATACGAATTATTTATTCTTTGTTGCTGATAAAAATGGAAAAGTATATTATTCAAAAACTGATAAAGAACATGAACAAATTAAGAAAAAATTAAAAAATGAAGGTTTATGGCAATGAATAAATTAATTGATGATATGATTTATTATGCAAAAGTAAACAATATACCAATAATACAAGAAGAAGGAATTAATTTCATTAAAGATCAAATTAATTTAAGAGATATTAAAAATATATTAGAAATTGGTAGTGCGATTGGTTATTCTGCAATTATGATGTGTTTATCCTGTAATGATGTAAGTATAACAACAATTGAAAGAGATATTGATAGATATAATTTAGCTTGTGAATACATTGATAAATTTAATTTAGATGATAGAATTAAAATATATAATATTGATGCATTTGATTATGAAGATAATAATAAATATGATTTGATATTTATAGATGCTGCGAAAGCACAATATATTAAGTTTTTTGAGAAATTTAAAAATAATTTAAACGATAATGGAATAATTATAACTGATAATATAAAATTTCATGGAATGGTTAATCATACAGATGAAATAAAGAATAGAAATACTAGACAATTAGTTAGAAAGATAGAAAATTATATTGAATTTTTGAAAGATAATAAAGAATTTAATACTACATTTTTTGATGTTGGTGATGGTATTGCTCTTTCAATAAAAAAATCATGTGCAAATTAATGTACATGTTTTTTTAATTAATAATATGGATATGGTCCATAATTACAATAAGGTCCATAGCAAGGTGCTTGATAATATGGTCTAGGTCTATAGAATGCTGGTGCGAGTAATCCTCCAGTAATACCACCTAAAACAAATGGTACTAAAAATCCTCTATCATCGACTGTATATCCAATATTATCTTGATATCCATTATAATTATTTGATCTATCCATATAATATGGATCATAATTTATATTAGAATAATTATACATCTTTAACTCTCCTTTCAAAATATTATATGTAAAAAAATTATATAAGTTAAAAATTTAAAAATATTATAATTTATGTAGATTATTAATTTAATTTATTGTATAATTTTTATTGGGAGGGATTCATATGAGAATAGCGCTTATAAATGAAAATTCACAGGCTAGCAAAAATAAAATTATATATGATGCTTTAACAGAAGTATTAGGTCAAGAACACGAAATCCATAATTATGGAATGTTAGATGAAAATGATAATCCAATAACATATGTACAAGCAGGATTATTATCTGCAATTTTACTTAATAGTGGTGCATGTGATTTTGTAATAACTGGTTGTGGTACTGGAGAAGGTGCAATGATGGCACTTAATTCATTTCCAAACGTTTTATGTGGACATATAAATGATCCATTAGATGCATATCTATTTAGTCAAATAAATGCTGGTAATGCAATATCATTAGGATTTGCAAAAGGATTTGGATGGGGATCAGAACTATTATTAAAAGATATTTTTACTAATTTATTTAAAGAAAAAATGGGAAATGGGTATCCAAAAGAAAGACGTGAATCTGAACAAAATAATAAAAGAATACTAGATAATGTAAAAAAAATTACACACGTTAATATGATGGATATTTTAAAAAATATAGATAAACAATTTTTAAAAGAAACTATTAATACTAAAAATTTTAATAAATATTTTTTTGAAAATTGTAAAGATAATGAAATAAAGAAATTTATTGAAACTACTAAAAATAGTTGATATTTTTTAGTGGTTTTAATTTTTTTAATGGAAAGGATTGATTGTATGAAATATAATAGAATATTACTTAAATTAAGTGGAGAAGCATTAGCTGGAAATAAAAAAATGGGAATAGATTTTGACAGAGTATTAGAACTTGCTGAGGAAATAAGGAAGGTAAAAGAATCAGGTGTAAGTATTGGAATAGTAGTTGGTGGTGGTAACTTTTTTAGAGGTCGTGCAAATAAACATATGGATAAATGTAGTGCTGATCATATTGGAATGCTTGCAACAACAATGAATGCATTAGCGCTTCAAGATGCATTTAGACAAATTGGGTGTGAGTCACGTGTACAAACTGGAGTTGAAATGAGGCAAATTGCTGAATTTTATATTAAAAATAGAGCAATAAGACATATGGAAAAAGGAAGAATAGTTATATTTGGTTGTGGTACTGGAAGTCCATTCTTTTCAACAGATACTGCTGCTGCACTAAGAGCAGCAGAAATAAATGCAGATGTAGTAATAAAAGCAACCAATGTAGATGCAATATATGATAAAGATCCAAAAAAATATGATGATGCAGTGAAAATAGATAAATTAAGTTATATAGATGTATTAAATAAAAAAATAAGTGTTATGGATTCAACTGCAACCACATTATGTATGGATAATAATATACCTATTGTTGTATTTGATATAAATAAACATGGAAATTTAATGAAAGTTGTTGAGGGTAAGAAAATAGGAACAATTGTTGAATAAAATTAATTGAAAATTATATAGTATAAACATTGGAAAAAATTAAACTAACTTTTGATATAAAAAAAAATTAAAAAAAATTAAATTTTTTAAAAATCAGAGTTTTGAGTTCAAAAAATAGCAAATTATCTACAAAAATTATTTTTTTGA
>CANRKE010000024.1 GCA_947631135.1 uncultured Bacilli bacterium
AATTTCTGATTTAGTTTTTTCATATATTCTTTTATACATTTTCTCATCAACTAAACCTTTTACCTTATCCATATATAAATTATCTATTGTTGTTTTATGAGAGTTTAATATATTATTTAATCGTTCAATTTTTTTATTTATTTCTTTTATATTTTTCATAACAATATCTTCTGAATTATCTTCTAATTCATTAAAATTATAATACTTACAAAATCTTTCACACATATCTTGTAAATATTCTAATATATCTTCTTCTAACCAGTCATAATTAATTCTGTGAGATGAACATATACCAAATTTTCCTTTTCTTGTATATAAATTGCATTGAGTATAATGTCTTACACCAGATTTTAAAACATCTTCACTTATTCTTATGGTACGACCACATTCATGGCAATAAAGCATTCCACCAAGTAAATAATCTAATTGATGTTCGGTAACTCTTTCTTTAGTTTTACTATTGATAATATCTTGTACTTTATCAAATGTTTCTTTAGAAATTATTCCCTCATGAGTACCTTTAACTATTATAAGTTCTTCTTTACTAGTTTTTCTTAATTTTTTAGAGTTATAACTTATTTTATTATGAGTATTTTGTACCATATTACCAATATACATCTCATTAGTTAAAATACCAAAAATAGTTTGTCTTTTCCATATTCCAAAACCATCATTTTCCTTTACATTTTTTGCTCTAGGTTCTCCTTTATGAACGATAGGAATAGGTATTTTTTTTAATGTTAGAATTTGTGCTATTTTGTTAGGACTTTTTCCCTCTAGTGCTAAATCATATATTAATTCAACTATATATCTAACTTCTTCATCAACAATTAATTTATGATTATCTTTGGGATCTTTTTTATAACCATATAGTGGGAATGAGCCAATATAATCACCACGATTTTGTTTTGCTCTTAGTGATGTCTTAACTTTTTTTGAAACATCCCTTAAATACAAGTCATTAACACTAAGTCTAATTCCTAACATAGAGTCCCCAATATTTGAATCATAGGAATCATTAATTGCAATATATCTTACACCTTTTTCTAAAAAATACTCTTCTATATATTTACCAGTTTTATACATTTCACGTCCTAATCTTGATAAATCTTTAGTAATTATACAATTAATTTTTCCACTTTCAATATCTTTAATCATTTCCCCAAATGCTGGTCTATCAAAATTACCACCAGAATATCCATCATCTGAATAATGCTTATAAATCTTTAAATTATTAAATTTAGCAAATGAATCTATTATAATTTTTTGACTTTGAATAGAAGAACTTTCTTCATTTTTATTATCTGCATCTGATAATCTTTCATAACCACCACAGATATATTCCATTAATAAAATCCCTCCAATTCTAATAATTGAAATACCTTAAAAATTATTTTACTTTTAAATTTCTTAAATAACATAGATATCCTTCTTTTAATATTTCTTCAAGTTTAGTTCCATCATTTTTATAAATAAATTCTATATCTAATTTTCTTTTTTTTCCATTTTTATCTATTCTTTTCATATAGATAACACCTCTATAAAACTTATTCTAAAAAAAGGAAATAATGAATGCCTTTATTAGACATTTTTTATAATGTTAATATGGATATATAGGAAAATTATCATTGACATAAACCTTTTAAAGTGGTATTATATACGGAAATAAAAAAGGTGGTTATGTAATATGATAAATTTTAAAAAAATTGCAGAAAAATTTGTAGATGAAGCATTAAGACAAGGAAGTCATGCTTCAAAAGAAGAATTATTACAAGTAATTAATGAAGTTGAACCAGTTTTAAAAGAGAATAAAGATAAATCATTAGAAGAAATCGTTTATGCTTTATTACAAGGATTGCTTAATCAAACAAAAGAAATTATGAGTAATAATCCAATACCAGGTTATGTAATGCAAAATAATACAGGTATAATAAATGTAACAAGTTATGGAGGAAATCTCGATAATGAAAACAATAAAATGAGTAAAGATGCTCTATTCGATATTGCATCAATATCAAAATTATTTACGCAAATTATTTCTTATAATTTAATTAGTGAGGGATATTATGATTTTGATAGTATTGTTTCTGATTTAGATTCAAGATATCAAAATGCTACTAATTTAGATATTAAAACTATTATGGGATTCACTTTTTCATATAACTTAGAAGGAAATATTTATAATGCAACATCTGTTGAAGAAGCTACCCAAATATTACATACTTTAGGAGTAAAAGAAAAAGAAAAAGATAATTATAATTACATAGATTTTGGTATGATGTGTCTTAAAGATGTAATGGAAAAAGTTACAGGATTAAGTTATGAAGAATTATTAAATAAGTATATAATACAAAAATTACACTTAGAAAGTACATTTTTAAATGTACCAGAAATTAAAAAGGAATTAATAACTGGAACTCCTAATGCCAAGATAGGAAAAAATAATGATTTAAAAGCTATTAAACTAGGAGGATATAGTGGTCATGCTGGTATATTTGCATCAAGTAATGATTTAATAACATTAGTTAAGAATTTATATATTAATCCAAACTTTTTTCCAACTAAGTATTTATCTCATACATATACAGAAAGCGAATTTTCAAAAGAAAAAGAATACAGCAGAGGTATTATGGGTAATGCCTGTGTAGGTGGTGGTAGTTTTGTAGATAAATTATCACCAACAAATGAATCCGCATATCAAGGAAGTACAAGAACACAAGTTAATATGGCGATTCAAAATGGAATATTAACATCTTCTACAATTTTAATGAATCCATCATCAATGGGATTAGAGCACGCAAAAGAATTAGAAGAAAAATTAAATAAAAAGTTTGTTACAGAATATACTTTTGAAGGACAAAACTATGTCCAACTTGCATCACAAGTTATAATGCCACTACAAACAGTAGTAAAACCTTTAAAAGAAGAAATGGCAAAATTAAAATTGAAATTTGCATTTTTAAATACATTAATAAGAGAATATGAACCTAATTATGATAAATCTGTTAATGTAGAAGTAGAAAACGGAAAACTTAGAAAATAAAAATTAAAATATAATTTATTTTTTGAACTAAGTAAAAAGATATATAGTAAAAGTCGGATATTTTGTTGACATAGTCCGACTTTTACTATATAGTGAATCATTAAAAACAACCCATATAACAATTATGAAAAACTTAAACAAGAAATTATTATCATTATTGTGAAATTTTCTAAAAATGTTAGATATATTTTTAGCATAACTTGAAATATTTTTTTTACAGTAATGGTAATATTACCCCTTATTTTTATCTGCAAAATATTATAATTTTTAATAATATTAACTAATATTTGAATTTTTAAATTTAACTAATATTTTCAAATCCTTTTAAAATAAGGATTTTTTTAATTGTTGTTATCAGTTACATAGTAGGAATTACCCCGTTACTGGTATCAAACCAACAACTACACATAAATTTAATATAGCTTGAAAAGATAATTGGAAAATCAATCCAAAAGCCAAATACTTTGAAAATAAGTCATTCGTATTAAGAGCTATTTTAATACCTCTATATATTATAGTTACAAATAAAGTTGCAACTATTAAAATTCCTAGAAAACCTAATTCTTCCGATATAATAGAGAATATAAAGTCAGTTTGTGGTTCTGGAAGATAAAAATGTTTTTGAATAGAGTTGCCCAGTCCCATACCCAATAGTCCACCAGGTCCAATTGCATACAGTGACTGAATTATTTGAAATCCACTACCTAATGGATCACTCCATGGATTTAAAAATGATAATATACGAGCCATACGATATGGAGCAGCAATTATAAGTCCAGCCGCACCAATTAAACCAACAACACCAATTTTTGTAAAGAAGCTTAATTTAACTCCACTTATAAATAACATGCATATTATAGTCATTACTATAATAGTTCCTGTACCAAAGTCAGGTTGTAACATAATTAGTGCGAATGTAATCATAGTTATTACAAGAATTGGTAGTATTCCTTTTTTTACACTTTTCATATATTTATCACTTTTTTCTAAATATTTAGATGTAAAAATTATGAGAGCTAATTTCATAAATTCACTTGGTTGAACACCAAAAGATCCAATACCAAACCAACTTCTAGATCCATTTCTAACTTTACCTATACCTGGAATAATTACTAGAATAAGTAAAATTAAACATGTTACTAGTATTATATTAGACTTTTCTTTATACTTGTGATAATCAATTTTTGAAATTATACTCATTAAAAATAAACCAATTATAAAAAATAAACTCTGATTTTTTAAATATTTAAAACTATCATTAAATTTATATTCAGCCCAAATACTAGATGATGAATATATCATTAGTATTCCAAATAAAGATATTAATACAATACATATATATAATATTAGATCAAAATTAACTTTTTTTAATTTGTTTAACATATTTATTCATCCCCATAACTTAATATAATTTTATGCTTACAACGCAAATTTATAAAAAATTATTAAAAAGTATTTTAAAGTTTTATTTATTTATGTATAATATATAATATATAGAGGAGGAATAATTATGATATTATGGATTGTTTTAATTGTAGTAGCATTATTAGTTATATATGTAATATCTACATATAATGGATTAGTTAGTTTAAGAAATAAAGTTAGAGATCAATGGTCTCAAATAGATGTTGTACTTAAAAGACGTGCAGATTTAATTCCAAATTTAGTAGAAACTGTTAAAGGTTATGCTAAACATGAAAAAGAAACACTAGATGAAGTAATAGAAGCACGTAATAAAGTTGTAAATTCAAAAAGTACTGATGAAGTTATGAAATCAAATAATGAACTTTCAAATGCAGTAGGTAGACTATTTGCTTTAGCAGAATCTTATCCAGATTTGAAAGCAAATACAAACTTTTTAGATTTACAATCACAACTTAAAGATACTGAAGATAAAATAACATATTCTAGACAATTTTATAATGATAGTGTATTAAAATTTCAAAATAAAATTGAATCTTTTCCATCTAATATAATTGCTAGTATGTTTAAATTTGAACCATTTAAGTTTTTTGAAGCTACTGAAAAAGAAAAAGAAACACCACAAGTTAAATTTTAAGACTTACTTAATGTAAGTTTTTTTAAGGAGTGAAAATATGAAAAAATTTATTAAAACATTCTTATTTAGTATATTTATATTTTTAATAAGTGATAAAGTATATGCAAATAATATAGATTCAATAAATATGGATATATACTTAGATAAATATGGTAATGCTAATATTACTGAAGAGTGGAATGCAAATTTGACAGATGGTACTGAAGGATTTAGATATTTTGGAAATCTAGGTAATTCTACAATAACTAACTATAGTGTAAGAAGTGAAAGTAGAGATTTTAGCCAATATTCATCTGACAATTCTTGGAATGTTAATGCATCATTTTCTGAAAAAGCATATAAATATGGAATAAACAATAACAATGGTAATAAGGAATTATGTTTTGGAATATCTAGTTATGGGCATCACAAATATACTTTAAGTTATACGGTAACTGGATTTGTTGGTCAAACAGAAGATTCACAAGTATTATATTGGGAATTAATACCTACAGATTTAGCTAAGTTAACTAATAATATTTATATAAAAATACATGCTGATCAAAAATTTAGTGATACATTAGATGTATGGGGATATGGAAATTATGGTGGTTATGCATATGTATATGATGGATACATTGAAGTTAGTAACCAAAATCTAAGAAGTGATGAATATGTTACTGTTCTAGTTAAATTTCCTAATTCTACATTCGAAACAAATAACAATATAGGTAATAATTTTGATTATTATTATAATATGGCTGAAGCTGGTGCAGAACACTATGTAGATAACAGTAGTAGTGTTGATAACTCATTTGCATTTATACCATTTCTTGTATTCGGATTTAATTTTATAATATGGGTTTTAATAATAGTATTTATAAGTAAGGTATCAAAAAATAGTAATTATTCATCAGGTAAAAGTATAATTAATTTTGGTACAAAAGGTAGAAAAATTTCTAAAGATACACCTATGTTTAGAGATATACCTTGTAATAAAGATATATATATGGCTTATTGGATTGCATATAATTATAAAATGATGGGTAAACAAACAGACTTTTTAGGTGCGATACTTCTTAAATGGCTTAAAGAAGATAAGATAAGAATAAATAGTAATTCTACTGGTACTATTTTTAAAAAAGAAGATACAACAATTACATTTGTTTTACCAGTAGATGATACTTTACAATTGGAAACAGAACTTGAAACAAAATTATATAAGTATATGTATGAAGCAAGTAAAGATGGTATATTAGAATCAAAAGAATTTGAAGTTTGGTGTAAAAATCATTATAATAAAATTTTAAATTGGTTTGATAAAGTTTTAGATTATCAAAATGAAAAATTAGTTAATATGAATCTTTTAAAACCAGTTGAAAAAACAACATTGAAAATATTTAAATCGACAGAATATCTTACAGATGAAAAACTATATGAAGAAGCTGTAAAAATGAAAGGACTTAAAAATTTCTTTGAAGAATTTGATAATATGTCTGATAAAGAAGCAATAGAAGTAAAGTTTTGGCAAGAATATTTAATGTATGCTCAAATATTAGGCGTAGCTGAAAAAGTTGCTAAACAATTTAAAAAATTATATCCTGATATTATACAAGATTATACATACAATAGTGTTCTATTTATACATACAATTTCATATACAGGAATGAGTAGCGCATCACGTGCTTTATCAAGAGCTCAATCTTACTCATCTGGTGGAGGTGGATTTTCATCAGGTGGCGGAGGTGGAGGTTCCTTCGGTTCCGGTGGAGGCGGAGGATTCAGATAACCACTCATTATTAAATATAAATAGTATTACTTATTAGTTGTTAAATCAGTTTATTTTCTGAATTCTAATGCACAATTTCTGTGCATTTCTTTTTTTAAATTACAAGTTTTAAAAAAATTTAATTAATTAAATCATTAATATTGTATTATTTAATAAAATTTATTATAATTTAATTATAAGTAGAGGAGATTTGAAATATGAAAAAAAGAGTTATAAGTGCGATTGTTTTATTAGCTATATTAATACCACTAATAATTATAGGTGGAATACCATTTAGAATAGGTGCGTTAATAATTGGGTTATTATCATTAAAAGAATTATTAGATATAAGAAAAAGTAAAAAGGCTTTTCCATTTGTTATGCAGTTTATATCATATATATTATTAACAATATTAATATTATCTAACAATTCATCTACTATAATAGAATATGTTTTAGAATATAAATTTATTGCTTTAACATTATTTACAATATTAATACCGTTAATCATATATCAAAACAATAGAAAATATAGTATTAATGATGCCATGTATTTAATTGGAATATTATTCTTTTTAGGAACAGCATTTAATTTAATAATACTTACACGAAATTATAGTTTAGTTTTATTAATATATTTAGTTTTAATAACTACTATTACTGATACTTTTGCATATATTACTGGATCATATATTGGTAAGACAAAAATGTGTGAAAAGATATCACCAAAAAAAACATGGGAAGGTATGGTAGGAGGAACATTTTTTGGTGTATTTATTCCAGCAATGTTCTATATATCAGTAGTAGATCCTAACGTAGATGTAATATTAATAACTGCAATAACTACATTTTTATCATTGTTAGCTCAAGCAGGTGATTTAGTATTTAGTAGTATTAAAAGATATTATGATAAAAAAGATTTTTCTAATTTAATTCCAGGACATGGTGGAATACTTGATAGATTAGATAGTTTAATATTTGTATTACTTGGTTTTGTTGTAATATTAGAAATGTTATAGGAGGGTTATATGACAATAATATACTTTATACTTATATTAGGTTTAATAATATTTATACATGAATTAGGACATTTTATATTTGCAAAAAAAGCAGGGGTTTATGTATATGAATTTGCAATTGGTATGGGTCCAAAAATCATCAGTAAAAAATCAAAAAAAAGCGAAACAGTATATTCACTTAGGTTAATTCCACTTGGTGGTTTTTGTGCGATGGCAGGTGAAGATGAAGAAGATAAAAACGTACCAAAAGAAATGCATTTAAACAATAAAAAATGGTGGCAAAGATTTATGGTTTTATTTGCAGGGCCAATGATGAATTTTATACTTGCATTTGTTCTTCTTTTTGTATATGCTCTTATATTTGGATCATATGAAACTAAACCAATAATTGGTGAAGTTGTTAAGGATAGTCCAGCTTACAGTGCAGGATTACAAACAGGAGATAAGATATTAAAAATCGAAAATAAAAATGTTGGTAGTTGGGATAGTGCGATAATAGAATTACAATTTATAAATAAAGATAAAGTAAAATTTAATGTTGAAAGAAACAATAAGAAAGTTGATGTAATAATAAGACCAAAAAAGAAAGTAGATAAAGATGATAATGTTACATATTATTATGGTATAGCTCAAAATACAAAGAAAAAGTATGGGATTATATCTTCTGCGACATTTTCTGTAAATAAATTAATAAGCTTAACTAATTCAATGACTACAGTAATAAAAGGTTTATTTACTGGTAAGATAGGCATATCTAGTATGTCAGGTCCAGTAGGTATATATGAGGTAGTTGGTTCACAAGCAAAAGCAGGTATATCAAATTTAATATATTTAACTGCATATCTTAGTATAAATGTTGGTTATATGAATTTAATACCATTTCCTGCATTTGATGGAGGAAGAATATTATTCCTAATAATTGAAGCTATAAGAAGAAAAAGAATTACTCCTAAAGTAGAAGCAACCGTAAATAATATAGGGTTCGCACTCTTAATATTGTTAATGATATTTATAACGGGTAACGATATATTAAGAATTATAGGTTAGGAGGAAAAAGATATGGATAATTTTAATACAAAAGACAAAATTAATCAATTATTAAATATATGCCCAAACTATGAAAAAATAAATAATTATGAATTTCTAGAAGGCGACGTATTTTCAGAAACTATGATAAATTTCTATTTAAAATTAATAGAAAATATAAATATGAATGATAATGATGAAACTGCATTTATATCCAGTTTAGATAGTTCTCTTGCAAAATATGTTGATGATTATAAATTTAGAAAATTTTTAAAAACTAAACTTAATGAAGTTGATACAAATGAAAAATATTATACATACAAAATAACACTTAAACTAATAGAAAATTCGAATATATATAAAAGTAGTATATTAGAACGTGCAAGATGGATTTAATAGGGATATTATTGTATCCTTATTTTTATTTATAAATTTATTAAAAACACTATCATTTATTTTAGAAATGTGTTATTAATATATTAGATAGGGTGGTTATATGAATTATGAATTATTAGAAAATATACTTCAAAACAAAAATTATAATATAGATGAAATGAAAACATTATTAAATACAGATGATAATGGTGTTTTAACTCAGTTACTTACAATGTATAAAAAAATATTATACACATCAAAAAAACTTAAAAAGAAGAAAAAAATAATTTTAAATAACATTGTATACTATTCACTATTAATATGTGAAAATTATGACAATAAAAACAATAAACAACTTATAGGAATGAATAAAAGTATTTTAAACAAATTACAACAAATAATAAGATATAAAAGTAAAAATGAGTTTTACTTAAATCTATATAATAATACAAAACATTTACAAGCTATATTACTAAATAAAAATAGTATAAAAGAATCAAATGAATTTAACTTTTTAATACAAATAATTAAAGATATAGAAAGTGTTGAGGCAGTTAGACAGGTGGTTAATAAATATTCACATTTTGTAAATCTAAGAGATAAAAGTAATACACATATTATTATACATATTGCTGAAATGTTTAATAAATCAATTAATAATGATGATCCAATAGAAAAAATAACATATTATGAAAAAATTTTAGAATTATTTTTAGATATAGAAAGAATACAACTTACTGATGATGATACAAATAAATTAACAGAAATTATATGTAATTCAAGTGTATCAAATGAGAAAAATAATAGTAAAGATGATAAAAAATATAAGAAAATAAACTCTTTTATTGAAAGTATTAAAATTAAATCAATAGAAAGCGATATTTCACGAATGAATTTAGAAACACTAAAAGAAAAATACGATATTAATGCTGGATTTTCTAATGACGCAATAAAGGAAATGAATATAATATTATATAAAAACAATAAAAATGTAAATAATCCAATTATAACTATTGATGGAGATGGTACTACTTGCTTTGATGATGCATTTCTAGTTGAAGAAGAAAGTGACGGTTATATAATAAATGTATACATATCGAATTTAGCTAGCCAAATACCATTAAATTGTGCTTTAGATATTGAAGCTAGTAAAAAGTTTTCAAATATATATTTATCAAATAGTACAATTACTATGTTTCCATCGGAATTATCTAATAATATTATGTCTCTTAATACTAATGGATATAAGAGTGTGATTGAATATAAGATAAGATTTGATAAATCATGGAATCTTTTGGATTGTAAGATTAGCAGTAAAAAGGTACATATAGATAGAAATTTGACTTATGATTATGTAAATTCAATAATTAATAATGATTGTGATAATAATTATGGACTGGAATATAGCTTAAATATCTTATCTGATCTTTCAATGTATTTAAGATCCAAAAATAAAAGAAAAGAACAATATAGAAAAACATCTGATATTATTAAAATATTAAGTGGTAGAACTTTAGATAAAAATATATATGAAAATAGAACAAAATCAGAAATAATAGTGGAAGAATTAATGATACTTGTAAATTATTTATCTGCATATTGTTGTCGAGATAAAAAATATCCATACATATATAGAATAAATAATAAAATTGAAAACACAGATGTATACAAAAAAATAATTGAAATAGCAAATGGTCAAGATCTTAGTAATATATCTAAATCTTTAAGTGGATATGCTAAATCTAAATATTCTGCAAAAGCTGATGCACATGAGGGATTAAATTTAGAAATATATTCTCATTCAACTTCACCATTAAGACGTTATGTAGATGTTGTGAATCAAAGAATATTATCTGATTTGATAATAAATGAATATAAAGACAATTTAGAGTTTTGGAATAGATATATTGATGAAAATATTGATTTATTTAATAAAAGAGATGAAAGAAATAATGGCTTCTTAGAAGATGCAATAAGGTATAAAAGTCTTACTAAAACAAGGAGGTAGGGAAAATGTATGATGTAATAATAGTTGGAGGTGGACCATCTGGATTATTTGCTGCGTATGAATTAATAAATAATAATAAAGATTTAAAAATTGCTATATTAGAATCGGGGAAACTTGCTAAAAATAGGGTATGTAAGATAAATAAAAAGGGTGGTGAATGTATAAATTGTAATCCTTGCCAAATATTATCGGGATATGGTGGTGCAGGTACATTTTCTGATGGTAAATTAAATTTTATACCTAAGTTAGGTAAATCTGATCTATATAAATATATGGATAAAGATGAAGCTGATAAATTAATTGATGATACTGAAGAAATATTTAATAAATTTGGTATGGATAGTGAAGTATATCCAAGTAATATGGAAGAAGCTTTAAATTTAAAAAGAGAGATTGCAAAAAAAGGAGCTAATTTACTTATTATTAAACAAAAACATTTAGGATCTGATAAACTTCCTAATTATATAAATGGCTTTTGTGATTATTTAAAAGAAAATAATGTTGATTTATATGAAAATACTTATGTTTCTGATATATGTGAAAATAAAGATAAAACATATGATGTAATATATAATATTGGAAATAAAAAAGAAAGTAAAAAAGCAAAGTATGTAGTGGTAGCTCCTGGAAGAACAGGTGCACGTTGGGTACAAGAATTAGCTGATAAATATAGTATTCCATATATATCACAAAGTATAGAAATAGGTGTAAGAGTAGAAGTAAGACGTGAAATATTAGAAGAAATATGTAAGATAATTTATTATCCAACAATATTTATAAATACTAAAACATATACTGATGAAATTAGGACATTTTGTACTAATCCAGGTGGGTTTGTTACTAAAGAAAATTATAATGGATATATATGTGTTAATGGACATTCTCTAAAAGACGTTAAGTCAAACAATAGTAATTTTGCATTTATTTCTAAAGTTAACCTTACAAGACCTGTAACTAATACACGTGAATATGGTGAAGCTATTGCTCATATTGCCAATGTTTTAGGAGATGGTAAGCCTATCTTACAAACTTTAAGAGATTTGAAAAAAGGTAGACGTTCAAATGATAGTAGAATAAAGAAATCATATGTTACTCCTACACTTAAAGATTACGTTGCTGGAGATTTGGCTTTAGTTCTTCCACATAGAATAATTACAAATATTCTTGAAGGATTAGAAATATTAGATGAAATAATACCTGGTGTAAATAACGACGATACACTGTTATATGGTCCAGAAATAAAGTTTTTTTCAAATGAAATTACTACAAATAATAATATGAAATTAGAAGATAAAAATATTTATTTTGTAGGTGATGGAGCTGGAAAGGCTGGAAATATTGTAACAAGTGCGGCAACAGGTTTAATTGCAGCTCGTGATATAATAAAAAATTATAAATAGATATGGAGATAACAAAATGAATATAATAGATATTATTGATAAAAAAAGATTAGGTAAGAAATTAAGCAATGATGAAATTGAGTATGTAGTTAAAAATTATTGTAATGATAATATTAAAGATTATCAGATGAGTTCACTTTTAATGGCAATTGTAATTAATGGTATGGATTATGATGAAACTTATTATTTGACAAAATGTATGATAAATAGTGGTAAAATAATAGATTTGAGTGAGATTAGTGGCATTAAAGTTGATAAACATTCTACTGGTGGTGTTGGTGATAAACTAACCTTAATAGTTGCTCCAATAGTATCTTTATTTGCTCCAGTTGTTAAAATGAGTGGTAGAGGTCTTGGCTTTACTGGTGGAACTATAGATAAACTGGAATCTATAAAAGGTTTTAATGTAAATTATAAAATAGATGATATTATTAAACAAGTTAATGAACATAATATTTGTGTAAGTTATACTAGCGATGATCTGTGTCCTGCTGATAAAAAAATATATGCACTAAGAAATGCAAGTGGTACAGTTGAATCAATCCCACTTATTGCATCTTCTATAATGAGTAAGAAAATTGCAGGTGGTGCAGATGATATTGTAATTGATTTAAAAGTTGGTAATGGTGCTTTTATGAAAGATTACGATAGTGCGAAAAAACTTGCTAATACTATGATAAATATAGGTAAAAAATTTAATAAAAAAGTAGTATGTATACTTTCAAATATGAATGATGTTTTAGGTTATAGTGTAGGGAATACTTTAGAGGTTATGGAAGCAATAGAAGTACTTAAAAATAAAAAAATAGATGATGTTAAAAATCTTGCTATTGAAATATCTTCTAGAATGGTAAATTTAGCTTGTAATAAAGATATTAATGAAGCTAAAGATATGGTTGTTAATGCTTTAGAAAGTGGAGATGCTTATAATAAATTTATAGAATTTGTTAAATTGCAAGGTGGTGATCTTTCATCATTAAAAATTGATGCTAAAAAATATGAAATTAAATCATTACATAATGGATATATTAAATCAATTGATGTAGAAGGTATTGGTGATCTATCAAGAGATCTAGGTGCAGGTAGAATAAATAAAGATGATATAATAGATAATAGTGTTGGTGTTATAGTATATAAAAAATGTGGAGATTATGTTAATATTGGGGATGTTATTGCTGATATATACTATAATAAACAATTAAATAATATTGATGAAGTTGTAAATAAATTATTTGAATTTACTGACGAAGTTGTAGAAAAAAATAAATTAATTTTAGATATTATATTTTAATAAATTAAAAATATCATAATATTAAAAGTTATGGTATTTTTTTGTGTGTTTGTCAAGAAATAAGAAAAAAATTAAAAAAAATTGAATATAAAAAAAGACTTTTGGCAATTTTTTTAGAATAATATATTAGGGAGTATTTTTTAATATATATTTTTTCGCCCTAATTATATAGAGGAGGATGAGATTTATGACTGAAGAAAAAACTTATATTACTTTGAAATTTGACCTTATGTTCAAACGTATATTTGGTGATCCTAATGATCTTGGACCTATAAAAAGATTCTTAAAGGAGGTGTTAGATATTAGTCCTAAGAAGATAACTATATTAAATCCTGAAAGAATTGATAAACCTTATAAAGAGAAGAAAACTAATGTA